>CAZICK010000024.1:0-44315 GCA_964537505.1 uncultured Pirellulales bacterium | reverse complement strand
GCAAGTTTTTATGTAATTGCGACACAGCCTGGAAGGCAGGGGTCTATCTTCCACCACCCCGGCAATGCCCGCCATTTATTCTGTCCGTGTTCGTCCGTGTCTGTCCTCTCAGCCCACCCGGCTTTCTTCTCTCGTTTATTCTTCACCACCAAGCTCTAATTTTTAATTTTCACTTGACTTTCCCACAAAACCAGCTTACTTTACAACACCATTGGCGGACTTTATTCGACCAGCCCCAAAAAACAGTTCGAATACCCCGCCATAGCCCTAAATAAGGCAAGCAAAGCACAAGCCAGCAATAATGGAGAGTTTCGTGTAATGGCAAAGAAATCTACATCCCGTTCTAAGAAAGTCACTAAGGTCGGCAAGCCGTCAGCGTTGATTGATACGCGGGTAATCTATTGCGGCGATAACCTTGAACAATTGAAAAAGCTGCCCGAAAACAGCGTTGACCTTATCTATATCGACCCGCCTTTCAACTCCAATCGTATCTATGAGGTGTTTTGGGGTGAGACAAAGGAAAAACGCGCATTCGAAGACCGCCACGCATCGACGCAGGCATATATCGAATTTATGCGGCCTCGATGCGTTGAACTACACCGCGTTCTGAAGAAAACCGGATCGTTCTATTACCATTGCGACTGGCACGCCTCACACTATGTGAAGATCATGCTCGACCAGATATTCAGTGAAAACCAGTTTCAAAATGAGATTGTGTGGAAAAGAAGCAGTGCTCATAGCGATACCAAACAAGGAATGAAACGTTGTGGTCGTATCTGTGATTATCTTTTCTTTTACACAAAAGGTAAGTCTTGGACATGGAATACTGAGTATCAACCTTATGACGAAAACTATTTAGCAAGTAATTACCGGAATACTGATCCTGACGGACGCCGATGGAAATCAACAGATCTTACTGCGGCTAAACCAGGTGGTGATACAAATTACGAATGGAACGGACGTAGGCCTTCAAAAGGAAGATATTGGGCATACTCAAAAGAAAATATGGAAAAGTTTGAAAGAGAAGGTAGGCTTTATTATACAAAAACAGGTTTGGTCCGCTTAAAACAATACATTGATGAAATGCCTGGCATTCCACTACAAGACTTATGGACTGATATTCCACCGATTTCTTCCCAGGCTGCCGAACGTCTTGGTTACCCCACACAGAAGCCTTTGGCGTTGCTTGACCGCATAGTCAAAGCAAGCTCTAACGAAAACGATATTGTTCTTGATGCGTTTTGCGGGTGCGGAACTGCGATTGTTGCTGCGGAGAATCTCAACAGGCAATGGATAGGTATCGATGTTTCACCGACTGCCTGCCGGGTAATGGCTAAGCGACTGCGTGATGTGTGTGGTATGAAAGAGGATGAAAAACTCTGGCGGGTCGGACGCGGCTTTATTGTGCGTGATCTGCCGTGGAGCGAAAAGAAGCTCCGCGAAATTCCACCATTTGAATTCGAGAACTGGGCCGTTATCGCGCTGGGCGGTATTCCCAATAAGGCGCAGGTTGGCGATATGGGAATCGATGGGCGTATTTATCCTGTCTCTGCTACGCCGAAGAAAAAAGCCGATGAGTTGGACTTCATGGATACCTGGTATCCCATACAGGTCAAGCAGAAAAGCAAGGTCGGCAGGCCGGACATTGATTCTTTCGAAGCGGTGATGATGCGCGAAGACCGCACAAAAGGGTTCTTTGTCTCATTCGATTACTCTAGCGATGCCATGACCGAAATAGATGCCTTTTTCAAAAGAACCGGCAAAAGCATAATCGCCCTGACCGTCAAAGACATTCTCGAAGAAGAAATCGCCCGAAAGTTGGCATAAGTACTATTGAAAAAGCAACCGTGCGGCGGCGGGCGCCTTCGCCCCGACGAGCGGGAACTTGTTATAAAGACTGTATAATTATTGTTAGGCTGAGCCAATATGAACATTAAAGAAAAAATTGAGTGTCAAGATATAATCGGAGAAGCTAAGGCCGGATCTTACCAGCCAATTAGATTTACCCGAGTAAAATATAAAGGTAGCAACGCAACATACATAGATATACGCATGTATCAACGGGGATATGATGACGAGGGCGATGATGTCTATTATCCGACTAAAAAAGGATTCCATTTTCCGGAAACTGAGTTTAAGAAAGTTGTAGAAAGATGGACAATCACGCCATCAGCATATATCCATCCTAATGTGATGGGCAAGTCATTCGAATTGTTGTCCACGCGTCAATTCGACAGTGCCGTTCTTCAAGCATTTAAATGTATCGAAATCGCCATTAGGGAAAAGTGTCGTTTCTCCGACGAAGAGTATGGCGTTTCTTTGATAAGGAAGGCGTTCAATTCCCAAACTGGCCCACTTACTGACTACAGTGTTTCTGTTGCTGAACGTGAAGCACTGGCACACTTCATTGCAGGGGCATATGCCTTATATAAGAATCCCTGTTCTCATAAGGATGTTGAAATGGATTTTTATGATGCTTTCGAAAAAATTGCCGTGGCAAGCAATATAATGAAAATTGTTGAAGAAGCCTCAGTTACTGATAGCACAAAATAAGGGACGTAATTCGTTGAAACGCAAGCGATTTGACGAGCCCGTATAAATGATTAATGATAAGTGATAAATGATAATTGTTGCCGATTGCTTCGCAGAAGGACAAGAATAAACTCCGGCGGATAAATCCTTCGATGTACTCAGGGCAAGCATTGAAGAACCAACCGTGCTGCGGCGGGCGCCTTCGCCCCGACGAGCGGGAACTTATTATAAAGACTGTATAATTATTGTTGGCTGAACTAAAAGCTAAATGCTATTTAGAATTATTTCTTTAAACTACCATAGAGAACATGTATTTAAGAAATCACAAATCAAGAAAAAAATGGCAAAAGGCATTTATCGATACTGTTTTTAGCCATAAGACAGCAACTCATGACACCTTTTCAAAAATTATTATAAACAACACCAAATTGCTTGAGGGTAAAAGTAATTATTTACCAAAGTCCTTATTTAAATTCTATTCACCTACCTCAGACAATATCATAGACATAAAGAAAAAAAGAATTCAGTTGTCTCACCCCAGAACTTTCAATGATCCATTTGACTGCCAAGCTGGATATGATGTTGAGGCCTATGAAAAACATACACTCCTAAAATATATTAAAGAGTCGGGATGTGTTGAGGTCAAAAATAGCCAAGATGGATTTACCAATGATGAATTCGATAGATTATCAAGCTCAAAGACATCATTAAATAATAATTTGTACTACAGCCCAAAAGTGGTGAAATATAGCTCAGTCCTTAATGAATTGCTGCTAAACAAAAGTCAAGATTTTTATCACATAATTTGTGACTTGACATACAAGTTTCGAAATGAAGCAAAAGCAAAAATAGAAAAAATAAGAAATGTAAATATCCGTGTAGCTTGTTTCTCTGACCTTCATAGAGACAATGATCTTGACGATATTATCCAGATGTGGTCTCATTATGCAGATAACCATAAGGGATTTTGCGTAGAATATGACATATCTCCCTTAAAAGAATCAATCTGTTTTTCATTAGAAAATTATGAGTACCACAAAAATCCATCTAAATATATGGAAGAAAGGATTACGACGTTAATTCTCGGGGGGTTATTTCCGGTTATCTATACTGCTAACAGAGTAAATATTCCTAAAACCAAGCTTAAGAAAATTAAACTCGATGAAATTAGTGGGCTGCCACATGACATCGAGATTGATTCAATTTTATACAAAACATTTATAGTTAAATCGGCAAAATGGAATTACGAGAAGGAATGGCGGCTAATCTTAGATAGTGACGTTTGTAACTACTACGATAATAAGATTCCATTCCCTTATATCAAAAGGCTATATTTAGGCTGTAAGATGAATTCGCAAACCCTCGACATGATGATAGAAATTGCTGAAGAGTTGGGAGTGGAAATCGTTATGATGGAGATGTGTAATAAAAAGTTTTTATTAGAATCAAGTTCCCTTGATTTATACAAATGGAGAAAAGAATTTAGGAAAGAGCGTAATCCGCTACTTTAATATGTGTTCCACCGAAGCATAGATGGTATTTTTTCTGTCATGTCCTTGTTTACCTTGCCCGCACTTGCCCTCAAAGCAAGCGTAGCCCGGACAAAAAGTAGTGCGGGCCATGCCCGCGATTTGTTCTTAATAATCTCAAATCTGCGTCAATCACCGTAATCTGCGGATCCTATTCTTTCCCTTCCGCCCTCTGACATCTGATTTCTGATTTCTGACCTCTGATTTCCCCCCTAGTGCCTCGTGCCTTCTTCCGCCGTCCCTATTATTTCTTTTCTTCCTTCGTGATCTTCGTGCCCTTCGTGGTTAATTCTTTCTTTTCTTCTTTGCGCCTTTTTCTCCTTTCGCGCCTTTTGCGTTTACTTATTCCTAAATTAATCTTCTTCGCGCCTTCGCGCCTTTGCGGGATTCTTATCTTCTGATGTTGGCGTCATCTTCGCCTGTTTAACCCCTTCGCGTTCTTCGCGGTTCAATACTCTCATGGTTTAATCAGTGCAAATCCGTCTCATCCGTCCCATCCGTGTTCTATTTTCTTCTCTGCGTCAAATTAAAGTTTCATTGTTTCTTTTGCAGTATTTCATATTTTGCGTTTATTATTGCCCGGAACTCGTCGGAAGCCCTATTGTAGTCTATTATGTCAACACGGAACGGCAAATCTGATTCTTCAAATGCCTCTCTCAAGAGCATTTTAGTCCTGCGTTCCATTTTGTTCGGCCCGATAACAGCTACATCAATATCTGAATACCCCTTTGCCGAGCCGTTGACTCTTGAACCAAACGCACGTACTTCACACTCGCCGACATATTCGCCAAGTATTCGCTTTATTGTCTCCAGTTGCCTGGAGGAAATATTAACCATTACGATCCTCTAAGGCTTTAAGTAATGTTTCGGCATCGGAAATGAATTCACGGGCTGTTTCAAAAACATCCTCGGCTATATCCTCATCGTAGGTATGAGATGTTTCATTTCTGGTTTCGTGATATTCCATCCACTTATCAATATCATCAATGAGTTTGTGTTCTGCGCTTAATCTGAATAACTGACGTCTGCTAACACCTTCAATATATGTCGAACCCAGATTGCCATCCAGCCATCGCCTCATGAACTTCCAGCATAATTCGTATGTGAACTCGAAGTTTTGAATTACACCCGCCCGTATCGCATCCTTTTGATCGTCGCTCAACCCCGACATAAAACCCTCGTCATCGGCTACTTGTAGCGTCCTTTGCAAAGAACCAATAGCCTTGCGAAAACTGCTCAAATCAAGTTCCATTTATCTGCCTCCAACATATCTCCTCTTGTCACCTTAAACTCCATCTTTTCCATTTGCACCGCGGTATTGGTTTCCAACTGGTCGTTGCCAATATTATACCATTCTCCCACCAGCTTAATCCCTCAAATTCCATACCCCAAGGCCCTTAGACCTCAGTGCCCACATCCTAACCAATCTTCCCACAATGTCAACCAAATCCCGATCCCCACCTCCAACTCCGCGCCCACTCCAACTCCGCCATGTACCGCCGGCGTCTCGCCGGCTCCTGTACTACAGACGTCTCGACCCCTCCAAGTCCGCGCGCCCCCCAAGTCCGCCCTCTGTCTTCTGTCTTCTGAAATCTCAAATCTGACTTCCCCCTCTTCCAACTTTTCTTTCTTCTCCTGTCTCAAAATCCAAAATCCAAAATTCAAAATTTCCCTACCCCCCCCCAAGTGGTCCGCCCTCTGTCTCCCTTCCAACTCCGCGCCCAACCGGTCCGCCCATTTTCTTCCCCTCATTTACCCATTTACTCATCTACTCATTCACTCACCCACTTCTGTTAAGAAGTGGGTGCAAAGTAGGTCCAAACATAGCGCAAACATAGTACAAACCACATCACTTTTCATCAGAATTCATCCAAATTTCGCCGAATTTCACACTTTTTTCTTACCCATCTTACCTAATCGTTATAATCGTTACGCAAAAATAAGCACTTACATCAATTCCAACAACGTAAAATAAGCACTTACAGCAATTCCCCATAACGAAAAATAAGGAGTTACATCAATCCCCAACCGCCCGACAATTAACCGTTGCGGCGAACCGGATCGGACAGTTCTTTACGAAGATTACGCAGATCCACGTAACTGTAACGGTCCAGCGAGTAATATTTCTTGAAAACCCGGTAGAGTGAAGCCAGCTTGAAGTTCGCCGGCGCTTCATAAAACGGCCGCTCACGTCCCACCGCCGCCCCCCAACGGATCGGCGTATTATTCTTGGTGTAAAGCGTTAAATGTGAATCCTCCTTGCTGACACGCCCTTCATAATTACCGACATTCAATACAGCCAACTCCCCCCATAACCGCTCACGGGACAACACGTTAGCGTCCACTTCGCGGATCATCGCTAGCACCTGTAGCCCGGCAATCAGCGACTTCGACTTGATACACTGACCAGGTTCAGGCAGCTCATCAGAAAACCCCTCCAGCCGTACCAGGTGCCCATATATCGGCATTTCCGGCAGTACCACCCCTTCATCATCTATATAATACACCCGCCCTGCCTGTTCGACCAGCCCAATCGGCTCACGCAACCGGCAATCGATCACAACCCGCCCATCATAACGCTTACGTACCTGATTGAGATGCTTAACCCATGGATTACGAGCCAGATTCCCCGCCCACTTGTCCACCAGCCCCTCATCCAGCAGAAAATCATCACTGCTCAGACCACTTGAAAGACATATCGCATCTTTAAGCTCATCGCTGGCCCACTGCGGTTGTGGCTCTGCCAGCATCACTTCCCACTGGATATCGCGCCGGCCGGCGACCTCCTCCTTAACGTAGCGATCCAGATACCGCAAACCCACTACCATACCACTAATAACCGCTATCAGTATCACTAAGCAGCCAAGCCGTCGCCCAATCGCTTTGGACCACTGGGAGCCGCTTTCGGCGAACCACCTTTTCAGCAACCCTGGGGAAGTCCGTTTCCGTGAATTTTTAACCTTGTTTTTTCTACTCATACGCCATTCGATCCGTACCGCTTAGTCATGAATCCATCCTGTTATGTTGAGACAGTCACTGTCTGTGCAACTTTTCAACTCCTGACTTTTCTTCTATCGGCCGGATGTGGGCCATTTGTACAATATGGTCACACAGTTTTTCCATAGTCATTCCCAACCGGGCCGCCGCCTTGGGAACCAGCGAATGATCCGTAAATCCCGGTATAGTATTGACTTCCAGCACATATATCCGGCCCTGCTCATCCACAATAAAGTCGATCCGGGCCATATCCCGGCAGTCCAGAACGTCAAATGCTTTCCGGGCCGCCTCCCGCATCGCTTTTATTTGCCGGTCTGTCAGGGCTGTATCGAATATATACTGCGTATCGTCAGCTTTGTACTTGGCAGTGTAATCATAGAAGCCCTCAGCCGGGCGGATTTCCAACACTGGCAACGTCTGATCGCCCACTATGCCCACCGTATATTCACTTCCGTCAATGTACTGCTCCACCAGGCAATCGCCGTAATTGGCTAATGAATCCCGAACGGCCTCGACGGCCTGGTCGCCCTGCCGGGCGATCACCACGCCGAGACTGCTGCCCTGCCGATTGGGTTTGATTACGCAGGGCAATTGCACCTGATCTATCGATTCGGTGATCCGGCGATCCAACTGGGTATCGCCGTGGTAAGTTTCGATCAGTACCGCATTTGGCGTCAGCAGCCCAGCCTGTTCAAATGCCTTTTTCGAGCGAAATTTGTCTATCGCCAGACGGCTGGCGGCCGATCCGCTGCCGACAAACCGCAGCCCCCGTTGTTCGAGTATCTCCTGAAGCTGTCCATCTTCACCAAACGTGCCATGCAAAAGTGGGAAAACAACATCGAAATGACACCCATCCGACTGATCCAGGGCCGAGAGATCATCCGGTCCTATGTCGGCCTGGCGCACCCTATGGCCCGCCTGCCGCAGCGCCGCAGCCACACAGCGACCACTTTCCAGGGAAACATTGCGTTCCAGGCTGGGACCACCCCGTAATACCAATACCACCAGCTTCTGCGAAAAAAGATTTAAAAACTCGATCAGCAGTATAACTCACCTCCTCCGATCAGCAAAGTCTGAAATTCGTGTTATTTGTTCTCGTAAGCAGATACAAACTCGTCAACCGTTATTCCACTCTGCCTGATGGCGCTTCTGAGGGTACCCAAGGCCAACTCTTTGTGCAAAGGAACAACACACCCATAATCACCTCGTCTAAGAACCACATGACTGCCTTTCTGTCGAGCAACAGAAAACCCTAAACGATGAAAAACCTTGATTGCATCTTCACCGGAAATACGAGGAAGCTTAAGCATCACAAGCAACCTCAAAAGTGGTCAGTATTGGATGTGTGGCCTTCTTCAGTGGAAACTCTTCAAGATACAGTTCCGTGGCTTCCTGAAGATTCTTCACAGCTTCCTCGATTGTGGAACCTTGACTTGCCGTACCGACTTCAGGACACTCGGCAACGTAAAGATTATCTTCTTCATGTACAATGGCCGTAAATGTATATATCATATTCACCTCTTTTTTAGGTATATTGCCTTTCGAGGCTAATACTCTATTGCCAGATTTCCAGTTCCAGCTCCAGTTCCACATCAAAACGTTCATGGACACGCTGCTGGATCAACTCGATCAGCTTGAGCACATCGGCGCTGCAGGCGCCTTCTTCCGCTATGATAAAGTTCGCATGTGTTCGGCTGACGTGGACTCCTCCGACCGTTGTTCCCTTCAGTCCGGTCTTGTCGATCAGGGCGCCGGCTGAGATGGCGCGTGGATTTTTGAAGACACAACCGGCGTTGCGACTGTTGATCGGCTGTGAATTCTTTTTGAGCATCCATACTTCCTTGAGCATCCGTCCGATCCGCTCCGGGTCGTCCTGGACCAAGGCAAATTGTCCCTCCAGGATAAACTTCGCCATTATGTTGGTCATACGGTATCCGAAAAATATGTCGGCTCGTTTTCGCTCGAACTGGTAGCCGCTGCTGTCCATCAACTGGACCGACTGGGTCACATTGCCGATATCGCCGAACCGTCCGCCGGCGTTGATCTTCAGCGCCCCGCCCACCGTACCGGGTATGCCAGCCAGACATTCCATGCCGCTTAGCCCTTCACGAGCACACCCACGCACCAACCGGTTCAGGTCCGCTCCGGCGCCGGCACGAACCAGCCCGTCTTTGAAACTGATTTTGCTGAAATTCTCGTGTGTCAGTTGGAGCACTACCCCGTCAATTCCCTCGTCCTTCACCAACAGATTGGAACCCCGCCCCAACACATACATATCTATGGCATTTTCGTGACAGCGATGTACCACATCGAGCAGTTCCTGTTCGCTACGAGGCTCGACAAAATAACGAGCCGCCCCGCCCAGCTTAAACCAGGTGTACTCCGTCATCGGCACATTGTATCTGACTATTTCTTCCAAGCCTGCAAACAAGTTCATCGGCCACCTTCCAAATATCACCCGCTCCCATCGTCACAACCAAATCGCCGGTTCTCACTTTCCGGCACAGTTCGTCCAATATACGCTCAAAATCGCCCAAATATCGTGCCTGACCGCCATTTTGGTTAATCCTGTCAACTAACTGCTGGGCATTGACGTCCCGGCGCAACTGTTCGCTCTCGCGAACAAAATAGATATCCGGTAGTAATATTATATCTGCATTACGAAAACTGGAAGCAAATTCGTCAAGAAAAAATCTCGTTCGGCTGTGCTGATGCGGCTGAAACACACACCATAACCTCCTCGGCTGATATTGGGCGGCTATTGCCTCCAGCGTCACCTGAATTTCTGTGGGATGATGGGCGTAGTCGTCCATTATCACCACCCCTTCGACTTTGCCTTTATAACTCATTCTTCGACCAACACCGACAAAATTCTCCAATCCCCGGCATATCTGCTCGCTGGTGGCGCCCACCGACTGAGCCATTGCCGCCACCGCCAGGGCGTTGGCCACGTTGTGCCGCCCGGCCAACATCAGCTTCACCCGTCCGAGTTTGCGATTCCGATACATCAAATCAAAACAACCCCGCCCGTTTTCAAGACTCAGGTTTCCCGCCTGCCAATTGCCGCTGCCGGTCAGGCTGAAATATTCACACCGCCCCTTCCGAGACGCCAATGCCCTGGCTACATTTGCATTATCGGCATTAGCCACCAGCAGCCCGTCATCACTTGTCAGGGCGGCAAATTCACCAAACGCCCCAACAATCTCGTCCACATCACGATAGTAATCCAGGTGGTCCGCCTCGATATTCAGGATCGCCGCCACGTGTGACCGTAAATTCAGAAACGACCGGTCATATTCACACGCCTCGACTACCATAAGCTCGCCTTTGCCTGCCCCGCTGCCGCCGCCGAGCTGCTCCACATCGGCCCCCACGACAAAGCTGGGTTCGAGACCGCTTTCGTGCAGCAGATACGCCAGCCAGCCGCTGGTCGTACTCTTACCGTGCGTACCCGCCACCGCCAGCGTCTTCATTCCCCGGCTGAGGCGGCCTAACATCTGGGCATATTTGCACACTTCGATATCCAACTGCCGTGCCCTGACCAATTCGGGATTATCCGGCCCAATCGCCGCTGATACCACCACACAGTCCACGTCAGGGCCGATGCGATCGGCACAATGACCAATATCAACTGATATACCACGTCGGCCGAGCTTTTCCACCACGTCGGAGGACTGCAGGTCACTGCCCGAGACCCTGTGCCCCCGCTGATGCAGCACCTGCGCCAAACCGCTCATTCCCCATCCGCCGATCCCAACAAAATGATACGACATCACCTTATGCGATTGCTGCTGTCGCAACAGAACCGCCTCGGCCGATTCGACTGTGACTTCTGACTTTTGATCAACCATACGTACACTCGGTTAATTGGTTAAAACTCTAATTTCTTCCGCTACGCGTTTGGCGGCCTGCGCATTGCCGATTGCCCCGGCAGCACGGGCCATCTGTTCCAGTGTTTCTTGGGCCATACATCGGGGCAATACCTTTGCCAGCCGCTGAGCCGTACTATCGGCATCGCGGTCGTCGATCACAATCTGCGCCGCTCCGGCGGTCTCCAAAACCTGTGCGTTATGTCGCTGATGCTGATCCTTATGGTATGGATACGGCAATAATATACTCGCAACTCCCACCGCCGTCAATTCCGCAAGTGACGACGCCCCGGCCCGGCTGACCACAAGGTCCGCTGCCGCTAACACTATCGGCATATCTCGTGTAAAATCCAGCACCTTCGCGGGTATTCCTGCTTCTTTATACTGCCGGCAAACCCAATCGCGATCATTCTTTCCCGTAATGTGCACCATCTGCCAATCCTGTATGGCAGCCTTTACCCTATCATTGTCCTGTCCACAAGTCAAACATCGTACTAGGGCCGCATTGACATTGCGGCCACCCTGCGAACCGCCCATCACCACCAATACTCGCCTATCGCCATCCAGCCCCAACTGGTTTTTCGCTTCGTTCCTGGTCATTCGCTCTGCGAATTCCCGCCGTATCGGACAGCCTGTTACCACACATTTTTCCTGGTCCGCGGGAAAATACTTCATGGGCGCCTGCCACTGCAGGAATATCTTGTCAGCATATTTTCGACAATACTTGTTCGCCTTACCTGGCACCGCGTCCGGATTGAGCATTGCCACCGGTATTTTCAGCCGGGCCGCCGTCTTCATTGCCGGCCCGGAGGCAAACCCGCCCAGTCCCAGCACCGCCGCCGGCCTTTCCCTGCGAAACAACTGCTCACACATCCGCACACTACCACGCCAACCGCGCCAAAACGGCCATATTTCACCCAACCGGCCTGGCAGCGGCATTACCGGCTGCGTTTCATACGGCCAATCGCTTCCCTGAAGAATATCCCGATCAATCTGCCGGGCGGTGCATAAGAAAAGCACCTTAGCCTCCGGTTCCACATCCAGCATCGCTTCCGCTGCCGCAATCCCCGGATACAGATGACCACCACTACCGCCACCGGCAAATATGTACAACCTGCCTCTACTCATCATTGCTAATCCTTAGACCCTGACAACTAACCTGTCAGGTCACGTTATCTATAAAGTCGAATCTGTATTATCGGCCATTGGCGAAAGCAATTCCCAACATCTAACCAACACTCCCTTCTTCCAGGAAAATATTGCTTTAATAAGGAATGAAACCGCCTCATAACTACAAAAAAAACCTATGAATAGATATAGATAAAGCATAACAATATCGGTCACTTGGGCGTGAGTATAAGTCTTGTTAGAGTCGATGCTTCCCACAAAAAAGGAATACAAATCATGAATATCTGCACTTCGCGATTGAAAAAAACAAACATTGAAAAACAAAACTGCACATACCGCCGAGCCAACCGCCAGGAAGATATACAACCATCTATTAAACTTCCACCGCTGGGCCAGTTTATTTAATCTGTCAATTTCGTTTTCCGAAAAATGTTCGCTCAGCTTCATTTTTTGCTCCCAAGTCACGATTGTATAGATATCATCCCTAATAATCGCTGAAATCAATGGTTGGGCAAGGCCACACCCTGCGTTTTTTGTCTTGCGATATTGACCAAGACACCGGCCGCGACGGCCGTGATGACCAATCCCGAACCGCCCGCACTGACAAACGGCAGGGCTATGCCCTTGGTCGGCGCCATTCCGGTCACTACCAGCAGATTCATCAGGGCCTGAGCCCCGATCGTCCCGCCTATCGCCAGTCCCAAAAGTTTACCCATCCGATCCGGCGCTCGGCGTATTATCATCATAGTACAAACCAACAGTGCTACAAACAGCGCAATCACCATGGCACAGCCGGCGAAACCCAGCTCTTCACCGATCACGGCAAATACAAAATCGGTAGTATCTTCCGGCAGATACCCCAGCTTGACCGTACCTCGGCCCAGTCCACACCCCCAGATTCCTCCCGAGCCGATAGACATGATGGACTGCTGGGCCTGATAGTTGACGTCCTGGCTGGCGTCACCCTGATCAAAATAAGCTAGTACGCGAGCCCAACGATAATCCACACAATATACCAGCACATAGAACGCTAATGCCGCCGCCGGTATCAGCACCAGCATATACCACCATCGCGTCCCGCTTGCCAACAGCACGACTACTCCCATCGCCCCCACCAATGCGGCCGTGCCGAAATCTTCTTTGCCGATCAGGGCGACTACCACCATCAGTACAATGCAGGCCGGCAAAAAACCGGTCGTAAATCGGCGCATCGCCTGGCCTTTGTGTGCCGCATACGCCGCCAGGAACATTACCGTTACCCATTTAGCCAACTCCGACGGTTGAATCTGCAACCCGTATTCGCCGCTGCCGACCTTGAGCCACCGCCGTGCCGAGTTTCCCGTATCAACCGTCAGCACCAGTACCAGCAGTGCCAGCGATATTGCCATCAGTAATACCAGGGGCGATAACCAAAAGTGTTTTTCATACACCACCCAACGCCGATAATTACAACGACCGACAATCGCCAGCACTATCCACACCACCGGCACAAATGCCACCCGCCGTAACGTCGTGTAACGCCAAAAATGTTTTATATCAACCTGCTGATCGACGCGGGCTCCCGCCGAAACGACCATCAGCGCCCCCAGGCACAGCAGCGCACTGATAATCAGTACCAACCACGATCCCAACTGGGAATTTTCTTCGACCTGTTCCAGTTGTCGGTCCACGATTTATCCCTTGCTTGTCGGGGTTAAATTTTCTTTCATCGCAGCTTCAACGTCGCCAGCGCCAAAGCCGCGAACGCCGCGCCTAACAGCCAAAATCGCACGACTACCTGCGGTTCACTCCATCCTTTCAGATGAAAGTGATGGTGCAGTGGCGCGCACTGAAATACCCGCTTACCACCGCTTTGTCTGAAGTACACTATCTGTATCAAGACGCTGGCCGCTTCTATAACAAACACGCCACCCACAATCGGCAGCAGTAGTTCGTGGCGGGTGACCACCGCCGCGTAACCGATCAGTCCGCCCAGCGGCAGCGAACCGACATCGCCCATAAACACCTGAGCGGGATGACAATTGTACCACAGAAAACCCAGAGACGCCCCCAACACCGCAGCGCAGACAATTCCCAATTCGCCGGCGCCCGGCACCTGCGGCAGCAGCAAATCGCTGGCCCACGTCTGGTTCATTGCCAACGACAACGGCTCACTGGCCATGTAACACAATATCACAAACACCATACTGACAATACCAATACAACCGGTGGCCAATCCGTCCATACCGTCGGTAAGGTTGACCGCGTTGCTCGTAGCGGTTACCACCAGTACGGTCATCAGCGTAAAACCAAACAATCCCAGCTCGATGCCCTTCTTATAGAAAGGCAGCCACAGCATTCGTCCGTCAGCGATCTCTTTGAAATCCACCAGGTATAAAAAACTCGCCAGCAGCACCGCAAGTCCGATCTGAAAGATCAGTTTCTCCCAGATATGGAGCCCATCCCGGCTGCGATGTTTGATCTTGGCCGTCAGTTTCAGCCAGTCATCCACCCCTCCAAGTACTCCCAGCCAAACGAGTAGAAATATTCCCTTTATCACAAACTGATTGCGTACGTCAGCCCACAAAAACGTGCTTATGAGCACGCCCGCCAGAATAATCAACCCGCCCATCGTCGGCGTATTTGCCTTGTGTCGTGTCAGCTCATTGAGCGTGGCATGGTCAAATTCCGGAATATCTCCCACCTTCATCCGCACCAGCCAACGGATTATCTTCGGCCCCCATAACAAAGAGACCATCAAACTCGTCAGCAGCGCCAAGACCGCCCGAAATGAAACTTCATGCCAGGCATAAAAATGCAGCTTGCTGTACAAAAACCCCTGAAAATATTCAAATAATCTCAGCAGCATAAGTCAATCAACCATCAGTCTCCACAGCATTTATCTATTGTTCATTGAAAACATAGTTGAAGTGTATAGATCAGGTTCTTCCTTTCCAGCGTTGCAGTGAAACGATTACTTTTTCCATCTCCATCATGCGTGAGCCTTTGACCAGGACTACATCCCCATCAAACAGCATACTTTTAATCAACCGTGCCATTCGTTTACTGTCCTTGCAGCGCATTATATCGGCACGGCCCATTCCTGCTTCCAGGGCCGCATCGGCCGTCAATGCCGCCTGCGGGCCAACGGTCAATAACAGATCGATATTCGATCCCGCCACATCCCGGCCCAATTGCTGGTGATACTGCCCGGACGCCTGGCCCAGCTCGCCCATATCGCCGCACACCAGCACCCGCCGGCAAGCCTGTTCGAAATCGCACAACTCCTTCACCGCCGCGGCCATACTTACCGGGTTGGCGTTATAAGTGTCATCGATAATGGTGATTCCGTTAACCTTCTTACACACCATTCGCCCCGGCACCGGCTGAAAATCCTCCATCGCCGAGGCAAACTGCTGACTCGAAACTCCCAGCCGCCGTACCACCGCCAGCGCCGCCAGCGCATTTTTCACGTTGTGCAGTCCAACCATCGGCAGCCACACCTCGTATCGATCGTTTGTTTCAAATCGAATCCCGCCATCCTCGCGCCGCACATTACTGGCAAACACATCACAATTGGCATCCAGGCCAAACGTTACCACATGCCTGCTGAGTGTCCTCGCTTTCTCCAGGGTCGGCTGATGATCGGTTCCGCATACGATAAGCCCTCGCTCCTTCAGACCCACTACTATGGAAACCTTCTCGGCGCTGACCCCATCGACATCCTTCAATCCTTCCAAATGTGACGGCCCAACGCTGGTAATGACCGCCACGTCCGGTTCGGCGATTCTCGCCAGCTCGGCCACCTCTCCCGGCGCATTGCTGCCGATCTCCAGCACCGCAAATTCATAATCCGATTCGATACCGAAAATCGTCAACGGCACCCCGATATTATTATTGAAATTCCGCGGCGACCGATGCCCTTTCTTGTATTTACTCAGCACGTGATAAATCATTTCCCGCACAGTTGTCTTTCCGTTACTGCCGGTCACCGCCACCACATGAACACCGCTACACAAATTTCGTCGATAAAACCGCGCCAACCCTCCCATCGCCTTTATCGTATCTTCCACCTTCAACACCACGGCGCCGCTTTGCTTGATCGCGTCCGACAGCGGCACATTGCGATCTATCAAAACCGCAAAGGCCCCCGCACCCACCGCCTCCGTAATAAAATCATGACCGTCAAACCGCTCACCGCGGATCGCCACAAATAAATTCCCCGCTCCAACCGCCCGCGAATCAATCGTCACGCCGGTTATTAAACCTTTGCGTATCGCGGTTTTCGCCTCGGCCCGCAAAACATTCTTAACTTCATCTACTAATAACGCTTTCATAAACGATTCCTCTCCTCCTTGACTTTCCCGCTATAAACTTTTCAGGCTTTTCAACTCTTCTTTGACCACTTCCCGATCATCGAAATGCAACCGTTCACCGCCGATCAATTGATAATCCTCATGTCCCTTACCCGCGATCACCACTACGTCACCGGATTGTGCACTATTGAGTGCCAGCGATATTGCCTCGCGCCGTCCCGGCAGTTCCACAACTTTGCGTCGGCCTGCCGACGCAAACCCTGCCCTGATATCCGCAATAATCGACTCCGGCTCCTCCCGACGTGGATTATCATTAGTTACAACAATCTGATCCGCCCACTTCTGCGCCACCGCCGCCATTCGCGGCCGTTTGCTCGGATCTCGCTGCCCGCCACAACCGAAAACCACAATCAGCTTCTTGTTGGCAAACCCGCGCAGCGTCTCCAACGTATGCTCCAGGGCATCGTCAGTATGGGCGTAATCGACCAGCACGGTAAAATCCTGTCCGCAATCTACCCGCTCCAACCGGCCCGGCACCCCGGCAAAACTCTCTATCGCCCGGCCGATAGCTTCCAGGCTCACTCCCGCCGCCAGCGTCAGCCCCGCCGCCGCCAGGCAATTGCTCACATTGTGGGCGCCCACCAGCGGTGACCGAACCCTGAGCCTCTGGCCCAACACCACCATTTCAAACTCACATCCCGCCAAGTCCATCGCCTCAATATGGGCGCTGATCTCCACCGTTTCGTTTATTCCATACCGCCACACCTTTGCCGATGTCATCTTTTCCAGAACCCTGCCCGCTTCGTCTTGTGCGTTAACAACAGCCACCGCGTCCTTTGACAATCCGGCAAACAGTTTGCCCTTGGCCGCCAGGTAAGATTCCCGGTCAATGTGATAATCCAGATGATCGCCGCTGAGATTGGTGAACGCCGCCGCATCGAACTCAATCCCCGCCACCCGATCCTGATCCAGCCCATGACTGGAACACTCCATTACCATCGCCGCAAGCCGATTGTTTCGCATTTGCCGCATCATCTGGGCCAACTGCAGCGCATCCGGCGTTGTATTCCCTGCCGATGAAACATTCCCATTCCCCAAATCATATTCGACCGTCCCCAGCATACCGCAACCCTGTCCGGCTGCTGTCAGCATTGCCCGGACCAGGTACGCCACTGTCGTTTTTCCATTGGTTCCCGTCACCGCGAGCGTCGTCATTTCCCGTCCCGGCCACCCGGCTGCCGCCTGAGCCAACTGCCCCAGCGCCACCGCGCTGTTTTCCACCAACACCAACTGTGCCGACCCTTCCACCGTGACCGGCCGATCAGCCACCACTACCGCCGCTCCTTTGCTCACCGCCTGGTCAATAAAGTCATGACCGTCCACGGTAACACCGCGCACGGCCACAAACACGTCATCCGCTCTTACCTGACGGCTGTCACAGCAAATCCGACCGCCAACCGCAAGGCGATTTCCTCCATCCCCAACCGCCACTTTCGGCATCTTGTCAGCGTCCTTACTGCCACATCTGCGGGAAAGGTATTCGATTACAGATTTATGGTCTATAACATCCATTGTGCAATTTTTTTATGTTTAACTCATACCGCCACGCCCATCCATGAGCGTCGCCGGGTCCATTATATGCTATGCCGACCCAATTGCAACGTTTCTTCGTCAATATAATCAACCCCTTTGCCCTCACCTGCCCATCCCCCTGGCCAGGCCCCACTTTTGAGCCTATGCGTTACTTAGTTCGTTCTCGTTGCGGAAAACAAAAAAACAAGTCTCATCCCCGCGGGCCAGTGTCACCCCGCGCAGGTGGGGGCCCAGGCTCTAAAACTAGATTCCAGCCTCCAATTGAGTTGAGGGCAGGCTTTCCTCTGGAATGACAGGTTCGTTTGCTGATTTCGGCACATTGAGGTACGCCAGCGTCTGCTTCAAAATCTCCCTCACCACCGGCGCCGCCACCGCCCCTCCGGTGTAACCGAGTCCCAAACTGCGATCCGGCTGACGCACCAACACCAGCACACAAACCTGCGGATCTTCCGCTGGCGCTCCGGCTATGAAAGAACTGATGTATTTGTTTTCTTCATAGCCTGGGCCGTCCTTCTTCGCAATTTGGGCCGTTCCGGTCTTGCCGAACACGCTCCATCCCGTCAGATTCGCGTTATTTGCCGTGCCGCCTTCACGGGCCACCACCTCCACCAGCGCCTTTTCCACTATTTCCCGCGACACCCTTTCCGATATTATCCGTCCAGCTTCATCTGAACCCACTCCCGACTCGCCGGCCCATAATGAAACCTGACACTGCCCGAAATCTTCAACAACCTCATTATTACTACCGATAATTCCGCGGACCACTCTCGGCTTGATCAGTTTGCCCCCGTTAACCAGACAGCAAAACGCTCGAACTAATTGAATCGGGGTCACCGCTATCCCCTGTCCGAACCCTACCCGCGTAAGTGTATGCTTCTTGTCGTCCCACCGCTTGCGTAAAATCCCCGTTCCTTCGCCCGGCAGGTCTATTCCGGTCTTTTCGCCGAACCCGAATTTCTCGACCATCTTATGAAAATAATCCTTACCCATCTTCTCGGCCAGTTTAGCAGCGCCGATATTACTCGATCGAACTATGATGTCCGACACGGGGATAAGACCGAAATAATTTTTGTATTCTTTAATCGGACGAAAGCCCTTACCACTGTATGGTCCTTCGAGGCAATCGATTTTCTGCTCCATAGTAACGAAGCCACCTTCCAGCGCTGAGGCCAGCGTGAACGGCTTAAAAGCACTGCCCGGTTCATAAGGGTCCGTCAGCGCCCGATTGCGCCGCACATCACCATCGCTTTTTCTGGCCATGGTCGGCTCAAAGGTCGGCAGGTTCGCCATTGCCAGCACCTCACCACTGCTCGGGACCATTACAATTGCCGTAGCGCCTTTGGCATGGAACTTGGCCACTACCTTTTCGATCTCTTCCTCCACGCACGCCTGAATCACCGCGTCTATGGTCGATACCACCGCCAAGCCATTCTGTCCCGTTTCGCAATCACCCAACGAACCCACCGCCCGCTTTTGCACATCGCTTCTCAACAGCATCCTGCCAGGCTGACCGGCCAGATATTCGTCGTAACTTTTCTCCAGCCCCTCCAATCCCTTCCCGTCAATATCGGTAAATCCAACCACGTGCGCCGCCAATCGGCCCATCGGATACTGCCGCTGAAACTCATGTTCGACGACCACCCCGCGTATCTTCAGTGCGCGAACCTGATCTGCCTCCTGGTCGGTAACGGCCCGTTTGACCCATATAAACCGCTTGTCGGCCTCGGCCTGAATCTCCTGAAAAAGTTCCCTGCTGTCCAGGTTCAGTATCGCGGAAAGCTTCTCCGCCGCGTCCCGCTTATCTTCAATCAGGATGGGATCCGTTCTCACTGACGATACTTGCATACTAAGGGCCAGTATCCGTCCCTGACGATCGACAATCAAACCACGCCGGGCACTCTGGGGAATGATCTTAAGCTGCTGCTTCGCCGCCTGCTTTTGGAAATCTTCCGTTTTATAATATTGAAAATACCAGCACCGGCCAAGCACCGCCAACAATCCCATCACCAGCAGTGACCAAAAAATATACCCCCAAATTCTGTTGCGAGATTCTTCTGTTACCACATCAAGTAATCCCTGCTGTCTCTATGATAAAACGTTTGTTCAAGAGGTTAGGTGATATGCTTACAAGCTTACGTTTGGCTGACGGTTAATTCTCCTCCTGGATCCCCGGCGGTGAGACCTCCAACTTCAACTGCTCGATCTGCTCTTTAATGCGTTCCGGCGAGTCCAGCGCCCCGCTCAGGTGCATCTGCTGAACCCACAACTGCCCAGACAACTGCTGCTCCTGCTGGTTGCACTTGACTATCTGATACACCATCTGCATATGCTGCGTCCGCAAATACACCAGCACCAACCCAATTATCAGGGCCAAACAAAGAAGAAACAGCATCCGCCTAACACTAAACACCGATAAATCTCTCGCTCGCCTCCCCGCCTTCCAACTCATCTACTCGTCCACTCATCTACCCATCTACCCATCTACCCATTTACCCATTTACCCATCCACTCACTTCTTCGGCAACCGCAACCGCATGCCGGTGTAGATACGATCATCATTCTTAATCACCTTGTCATTGAGCCTTTTTATCTCCACAAATCGGTTGCCGTCCCCCAACTTCTCCTGGGCGACCCCCCAGAGCGAATCTCCTTCTTCAACCACATAGTACCTGTAATCCGCCTGCTCCGTTTGAGTAACTTTTTTTTCTCTATCAACGCCTCTGTCAATCTCTCTGCCTGTAGCCGGCTCGCCAGGCTGACCCACTATCGGCGGTATCTGCAATTTCTGCCCTACTTGAAGAATATCATCCGTCGATTGTATCAAATTACGATTCGCCTGCTGAATCTTAACAATATTCACCCACCGTTTCCCCTCCACCGGACCGTAAAACTTAATCGCTATCTTACAGAGAGTATCACCGTCACTGACCACATAACTGTCCATACCCGGCTGTTTGGGCGGTTTAACCGTATGTGGCGGCGAATTTGCCCCCAAAGGCTGGGGATATACCGGACTTTTCCCACCTGCTGTGAGTTTCTCGTCAGCCGGCGATTCTGACAGAATCGCCACGAATCCCGGCAGACCAGGCAGCGGTCCTTCATAACGTGGCTCCTGCTGGTTCTGGGCAATCGCCGGGAGTTCCTTCTGCGAATCAATATCCTCCCGCTCCACAGCCACATCATCGTTCTGTTGCCCCACATCAGGCGTAATCACATCCGCTGGAAACTCTTCCGGCGGTGACAGCTTCTTCACCGCCACCGGCATCTGATCCGGTTCCAACACGCCATTTTCGCTGGAACTCAAATCGGTTATCACCGGCTCATCCTTGCCCGTCTGATGCACATCACGCAACACCACCGATATCGCAACGATAAATCCCAAACCCAACAGCAATCCAACTTTTGCCTCTTTGGTCATTGTATTGTCTCCTGTATCAACAGATGTCGAACATCCTTGTTATCCCAAGCCGCGTGAAAATCTTATATCTGACAATTATGTCCTCATTCCTTGTTTTTTACATCGCCCCCTACTTTTTGCGCCACCCGCAGTTTCGCACTGCGGCTGCGTGGATTCGCTTTACGCTCCTGCTCACCGGCTATTACCGGCTTACGGGTCAAAATTTCATAAATTCCTGCCTGTTTATTTTCGCGAAAATTATATTTTACCAATCTGTCTTCAAGACTGTGAAAACTTATTATCGCTACCTGGCCGCCCGCCCTCAGCAACCGGGGGGCCATTTCCAGCAGCCTTTTTAACTGTCCCAGCTCATCATTTACCGCAATCCGCAGCGACTGAAACGTTCGCGTCGCCGGATGTATCTTACTTTTCCTGCCCTTGCCGACAATTCTCATCGCCCCAAATATCACATCCACCAACTCGCCTGTTCGCTGTAACCGCCTCGTTCGCCGGGCCTCCACTATCGCCTGGGCAATCCGTCGGCTTTTCCGCTCCTGGCCGTAACGGTAAATCAAATCTGCCAATTCCTCCTGTCCAAGCTTGTTTACCAGATCAGCCGCCGTCACATCCAACCGATCGTCAAACCGCATATCCAACGGACCGTCAATCTGAAAACTTATGCCTCGGGCCGCGTCTGCCAACTGCCCGGAACCAACTCCCAGATCGGCCACGATCACATCGACCTGTCCCACCGCCAATTCTTCCAATATCACATCAACTCGGCCGAAATTCTCCCGTTTCAACTCAACTCGACAACTTACCTGCTCCAATCGCCGCCGCGACACCTCGAAACTGTCGGCATCCACATCCAAACCAACCAACAGCCCCTTTTCATTCAATCGCTCAGCCATCGCCAACGCATGACCTGCATGACCGACCGTGGCGTCCACCACCACAGCCTCAGCCGAATAACTCAACAAACCCAGCAATTTCTCCAGTAAAACTGGCGTGTGAACTGTTGCCGGCTCATTCAACTGGCCACCTCTGAAACCACTTACGAAACCAAAACCCTGGCTCGTTGTTTGTTCGTGTTCTGACTATTCTGCCCACAACCACAAATCCGGGCAAGCATAGCCTTAACTTCCGGCGAAAAGTCTATACTGCCAAACTGCTCTCCCAAACTGCGTACACGTTCCAGTCGCCGCTGAAGATCATTCAGATAATGACGATCGGAATCGCTATCTTTCCCTGAAACCAACGCATCCTGCAATCGCTCCAGCGAACCAAAACCTGTATCCACGTTTTCCCGACGACTATTCACTTCCATGCGACACCTCCATTGATTGTTGAGTCCATCGACAGCAACTTCAACATATAGAAATTTGTTCCTAACTTACTCCTTACCAAGACGTTACCTGACTTACCACCCCGCCGATTCCCGCTCCTTCCGCATCACTTCCTCTCGCAACCGTAGCAATACCTGCTCGTGCATCGGCAAATGCTCGCTCATATATTTGTCCCACTGCTCTCTTGGCCATACCTCCAAATGGTCACGAACACCTATAAGCGTCGCCTGCTCCTCAATTCTCGCACGAGATGCCAACTTTTCACCCAATAGCAATCGTCCTTGCCGATCCAGCTCAACCTTGCCGGCCAGCGCAAAGTTAATTCGCTCAAACGCTAATAATTCGTCTGGGGCCACCATCCGTGGAGCCACGGCAAGGGCGATGCGTTGGTAATACTTGTCTGGATAAATATTCACAATACGATTTACACCCAACACAACATAAAAACTACCGCTGTGATCCTCCTGGGAAATCTGCTCTCGCACCCGCGTAGGAATAAACAAACGGTACTTACCGTCCAGGTTCAGTTCGTATTCACCAGTCAACAAGAGCATTACTTACACCCAACAAAAACAGACACCAAGCAGAACACAGCAGCGATAACCACTACGCTCCAAAATTTACCACATTTTCCCACAAATACAAATATTATTTTTAAAGTTTTATTTCACACCATTATGCCAGGAATGAATTACCACTACATATTGAGGCAAAGGATGTCACACACCCAACATATCAACTCTTTCACACATATTTTTTTTGAAATTTTCTCGACTATTCAATCGGTGTCGGCGTTAAAAGTTGATGTTCACACCAAAAACGTTGTTTTGGTACCAAAATCAACGCTCTGCCTGAGATATTTTTAACATTGCGACGCGATACAACTGTTATTATTTATCGGGCATTTGTGGAAAACCTGTTACTTATTCTCCGACATCGGCCCACTGTACCCCACCCGCCGCCAACTGGAGAAAACAGTGGCACTAAAACTTACCAGTTGTTCGTCTGAGACCGCGGGCGACCAGTTTTTTTCTTTGTATTTCTTCCTGTGTATGGTTAAATTCCTTTTGGACAACCATTTAAGAACAAGGACAAGAAAATGCGTTTCACAAAAATGCACGGTTTGGGCAACGACTATATTTACGTTAACTGCTTTGAGCAAAAGATATTACAGCCTGAGCGACTGGCCGTGGCCGTCAGCGACCGCCATTTCGGCATTGGTTCTGATGGCTTGATTCTGGTTATGCCCTGCGAAAACGCCGATCTGGGCATGCGCATATTTAACGCCGACGGCAGTGAAGCCCAGATGTGCGGTAACGGCATCCGCTGCCTGGCTAAATACGCTTACGAAAACAACCTGGTAAAAGGAAAACACCCGACCCAACTCATCTGCCAGGAACTCCTCCAATCCGCCTGCCCCAATACCGACGAGATATGTGAAATAACCGTCCAAACAGGCCGGGGCATCCTAACTCTTGAATTGGCAATAGTTAACGGCAAAGTCCAGCAAGTTTGCGTCAACATGGGCCGGCCCATACTTGCCCCCATCGACATCCCAGTTTCCCTTGTCGGCCAGCAAGCCGTTGGGATCCCTTTGTACATCGAAGACCACAATCTTCTCATGACCTGCGTTTCCATGGGCAATCCCCATGCGGTCTTCTATTGTCCCCAACTTGATCAGATCGATCTGCAACGATTGGGACCGGCTATCGAAAATCACAAAATGTTTCCACAGCGAGTCAACGTCCATTTCGTGCAGGTCATTTCTCCTGAGGAAGTTATAATGCGTACCTGGGAGCGAGGCAGCGGCATTACCCTGGCCTGCGGCACCGGGGCAGCGGCCGTCTGCGTCGCGGGAGTCCTGGCCAGCAAAACCGCGCACAGCATCCTCGCCCATCTGCCGGGAGGCGATCTGCAACTCCTTTGGAATCAAGAAGATAATCACGTTTATCTCGTCGGCCCCGCCACCGAAGTGTTCACCGGAGATTGGCCCGAACAGTAAAAGACGATCGAAAAACGGCTAACAGAACAAATCGCACGACATCCACATCTGAAAGGATTACACATCCACATCGGAAAGGATTACACTGCCACATCTGAAAAGATTACGCTGGCAGCGACTTAGTCTAAATTTTATAATAGGACCATGCCTGATTATGTAACAATTTTGCTGATAGTTTCTGTAGTTCTCGTAGCTGGGTTCATTGTAGTCGGTCTGCTGGTTCTGCGCGGCTTAAAAACTGCCCGCGGCGACGGTCTGCAGTCGCTTGGACAGCAACTTGAGAATTCTCTCAGCCGGCAGGACTCTCGCCTGGCTCAGATTAACCAGCAACTCACCGACGCCATCCAGAATCTGACCACCAACATTAATGATCGGCTCGGTCAAAACCAGCTCCTCTCTCAACAGATGCAAAACTCGATAGCCGAGAGGCTCGAATCAGCCGGTAAGACTATCGCCGATCTCAAGGGGCAGTTGGGACAACTCGATCGGGCCACGCAAAACATAGCTCAGGTCGGCTCGGAAGTAAAAAAATTGCAGGATATCCTCCAGCGTCCTACCACCCGGGGCGGACTGGGAGAATGGCTGCTGGAAAACTTACTGAGAGATGTCCTGCCGCGCCATCACTACACCATCCAACACCAGTTCAAAAACGGCTCGAAAGTCGATGCCTTGGTGAAACTGGCCCATGGTTACGTAGCCATTGACGCCAAATTTCCACTGCCGAGCTTCCAGAGTATGCTTGAAGAGAAAGAAGAATCCGCCCGCAAAAGACTCCGCCGTGTGTTTCTCAGGGATGTATGTCAGCGGATTGACGAAATTGCCGACAAATATATCCTTCCCGAAGAAGGTACGCTCGATTTTGCCCTGATGTACGTGCCAGCGGAAAACGTATATTACGAAACGATCGTAAAGCTGGACGATAAAGAACCGGATATCGGAAGTTACGGCCGGGAACGCAAAGTAATACCCGTATCGCCCAATACGCTGTATGGATATCTGATGGTGATCGCGGTCGGTCTGAAGGGTCTGCAGATCGAAGAGAATGCGCAGGTGATCCGCCGACAGTTAAGCCAGTTCGCCGGTGATATGCAATTGTTTATAAATGAATTTGCCCTGCTGGGCAGGCACATCAACAACGCCAAAAACAAATACGATGAGACAGGCAAAAAACTCGATGTCTTCCATACCCGTCTCCAGCAGATAGAAACCCAAAAAATCGAGCAAACTGATGCTAAGCCCCTGAACCCATAGCATGAAAGAACCGCCATGAACGATTCAAAAAAAACCAAAGAACAATTAATCCGGGAGTTGCAAACCTTACGCCGACGTATCAGCCAACTGGAGGAAAAAAACGGCACAAATAACCAAATAGAACAGGAACTGTTGGTAAAGGACAATGCCATAGCATCCTCGACTAACGCCATCGCCATAGCGGACATGGACACTAACCTGACCTACGTCAACGATTCGTTCCTCAAACTGTGGGGATACGATAACGCCGGCGAAGTCCTGGGAAAACCGGCAGTATTCTTCTGGAAGACAAAAGACGAGGCCCAGGTGGTTGTACGGACCTTGCACAACACCGGAGAATGGACCGGCGAACTGATTGCCACAAAAAAAGACGGTTCCCTCTTTAACGTCGAACTTATTACCAGTATGGTAAAAGACAAAACCGGCAAACCAATTTGCATCGTGGCCTCATTTGTCAATATCATGGAACGCAAACAGATGCAGAACGCGTTGCGAGAATCGGAGACGCGATTCCGAAGCATCTTTGAAAATCTCGTCATCGGCTTCTATCGAACCACTCCCGACGGCCATATCCTTATGGTAAACCAGGCGTTGGTGAGGATATTGGGGTTTTCTTCGCCTGAGAAACTGGCCCAACGGAACCTGGAAGAGAACGGATATGAACCAGAATATCCACGCTCGGATTTCAAGCGGCGAATCGAAAAAGAAGGACAGGTCAAAGGACTTGATTCCGCATGGAAAAAGGATGACGGAACCATGATATTTGTTCGTGAGAATGCTCGAGTCGTCCGCGATGAAGCGGGGAAAATATTGTTTTATGAGGGTACGGTCGAAGATTTTACCGAACGAAAACGCGCCGAAGAGGCCCTGCAGAAAGCCCGTGATGAGTTGGAACTCAGAGTCGATCAACGAACCGCCGAACTCTCCGCAACCAACATAAAACTGGAAAAAGAAATCACCGAGCGATGGCAGGTTGAACAAAAATTACTCGATTATCAGCGAAAACTCCGGTCCCTCGCCTCGAAATTATCCCTGGCCGAACAGCGGGAACGCCGTCAGATCGCCATGGAATTGCATGACCGGGTCGCCCAAACACTGTCTTTTTCCACGATCAAACTGGGATATCTACAGAATTCCGCCGCCGGAACCGAGTTGGCTGGACCGCTTAATGAGATCAGTAAGTTAATAAATGAAGCAATTCAGGAAATTCGCATGTTGATTTTTGACTTTGGCAATCCTATACTATACAGAAAAGGCTTGGAAGAAGCAGTTAAAGAGTGGCTTTTCGAGCGTGTCGGAAAGCTGCAGAGGGTGGTTTGTGAGTTCCATGATGACGGACAGCCTAAACCGCTTGACGAAGACATCCGTGTTCTGCTGTTCCAGTCGGTACGAGAGTTGTTGGCCAACGTGGTAAAGCATGCCCAGGCGGCGAAAATATGGGTCACAACCAGGCGGACCGATGGAAACATCGAGATCAGCGTACAAGACAATGGTATCGGTTGTAAAATCGCGGAAACCGGTTTTACTCCTGGTCTCGCTGGTGGCTTTGGTCTGTTCAGTATTCGTGAGCGACTCGACAACCTCGGCGGCCGGTTTGACTTCCAGAGCCGACCCGGCCACGGAACTTCTGTTACACTCGTGGCGCCGCTGAAACAAGAACCGACAAGTAAAATTGGAGAC
Source organism: uncultured Pirellulales bacterium (assembly GCA_964537505.1). Lineage (GTDB taxonomy): Bacteria > Planctomycetota > Phycisphaerae > Sedimentisphaerales > SM23-30 > DAINBT01. Next base: position 16,696 of record CAZICK010000024.1, on the reverse strand, counting down.
CTGATATGAGCACAAAAATATTGATCGTTGATGACCATGAGATTATGCGCGAAGGCTTGCGCAGCCTGATCGAAAAAGAACCCGACATGGAAGTCGCCGGAGAAGCTTCCAACGGCGCCGAGGCCGTGCAACTGTCAAGAACATTACTGCCGGACGTAGTTATCATGGACGTCAATATGCCTGACATGGACGGCATCGAGGCAACCTGTAATATCTGCAAACAAAATCCAAAAATAAAAATTGTCGTACTCTCAATGTACTCCAACAAACAGTTCCTGGTGGATATGCTCCGGGCCGGCGCCAGTGCCTATCTGCTCAAGGAACAGGCATTTAAGGAACTGATTGCTGCCATCCATGCCGTACTGAAAAATGAAATGTATCTGTGTGCCAAGATAACCGCACTGGTAGTTGAAGACTTCAAAACACGTGTCACAAAATCGGAAGAATCGATCTCACCCATACTGAACAAAAAAGAATTCAGTGTGCTGCAACTACTGGCTGAAGGTAAATCTTCAAAGCAAATCGCACTGAGACTTAACAAAAGCCCAAAAACAGTCGACGCGTATCGCCGTCAAATTATGCAAAAACTTGGAACAAACAGACTCGCTGACCTTATCAAATATGCGCTTCAGGAGGGATTAATCTCCCTCAAAGAATAATTCAGGAGCATAGATAGGAATTTGTATTTACATGCATAACTATTGGATTCGTAATACCATCGGCTTAACGCGAGGTGGTCCGCCGGAGGCTGGCGGTTATGCCCATACTGAGGAAAAGCGATATGATCACAAAAATTCTTCTGGTCGATCAACATAAAATTCTCCGCGAAGGAATCTGCTCTTTGATTGAAAAGGAAACTGAAATGAACGTTGTTGGAGAAACCAACGACGGAGCGGATGCCGTACAACTAGCCCGTCGCCTGAAGCCTCACGTGGTTGTTATGGATATCAGCATACCGGGAATGAACGCAATCGATGCCACCAGGCAAATTATCGCCGAATCTCCACGCACCAAGGTTATAGGACTTTTTACCACCTACAACAAACAATATTTGGCCAGCATGATCGAATCAGGAGCTTCAGGTTATGTCCTAAAGGAAAAACCATTTAAAGAACTCCGGCTTGCCATCAAAACGGTAATTAAAAACAAAACCTACTTCCCAGATGAAACTCCCAAGGTGGCCTGCGAAAACCAAAAAAATCAGCAAATCGAGGAGCAGCAAAAAAATCAGCAAATCGAGGAGCAGGACGACATCAAACTGACCGACCGGGAAATCAAAGTAATCCAGCTTATGGCCGAAGGCAAAAACTCAAGAGAAATCGCCGTCGAGATTGAAAAAAGCTCCAAAACTGTTGACGCCTGTCGGCAAAAGATTATGAAAAAACTCAATATTAACAATATGGTGGATATGGTTAAGTACGCCATCCGCCGGAGCATGACCTCAAAAACCGATAGTCAGACGCCAGACAAATATCCAAATACTAGCAAAATGTCTCCACACGCCGAATAACGAAGTATTTTCCTAACACACCGACTTTTTCCAAAAATTGTCTGTACAATGCAAACAGGATAGGTTATACTGCTATAAGTGTGGAGTTGATAGTGGAATGGTCGCGAGAGCGTACTAGAAAGCGGGTGTGGTATATTGGCGTATAAGAAACCCTGGTGTGGCATTCGCACCCACCTCTTACCCCGACCGGACAGCGAATGTCATGCTGGGGCTTATATAAAATTTGAATTTTATTAAAAATACTGTTGCGTGCGAACTGGTATTTGTGTAAAATTATACATACGAAATCACGAAATAATGGCATGGTACTCGTACCCACCTCTTACCCCGACCGAACATCGGGTACCATGTCATTTTTCTTTAGATACGCCGTGGGGAAGTGCGTTGGCTGCTCGTTGGTCCACTTGGTTTCAGTTCTGAATTGGTTAAACGGCATCTTGACGCGAAAAACGACCGGTTTGGCATGATCGTCAATATATTGGGGCTGAAAGCGGGGACTTTGCTGAAGATTATATCCGGTTGTTGGGGTCACCCTTGAACAGAGGTGATTCGATAGCTCTGATATAACTAGTCCAGTTGGACTTGTTGGTATCCTTTCTGATCTCGGCCTGGGTCATGGCAACCTTGGAATCAAGATTATCAAGATAGTGAACAACGAAAGCCTCCGTCGTAGCCGGTAGTACCGGACAGCCGAACTCGTAATTGCCATGATGGGAAACTATAATGTGCTCCAGGCAATCCGCCAAAATACGCGGAAACTGTTCATCCGCACCCTCGTTCAATTGCCGTATCTTTTCTTCAACCATGATCGTTCCCTTGACCAGATGGCCGATCAGGCGGCCTTGATCGCTATACTTAAAACTCAGATCATAGGCCAATTCTGTAGTTTTGCCGATGTCGTGCAGAAACAAACCGCTGAGCACCAGGTCCTTATTCAAATCCGGATATTGGGGCATGACCCTTCGGCCCAGTTCCAACACACTTACCGTATGCTCAAGCAACCCACCAATGTACGCATGGTGCAGAACGATAGCCGCCGGGGCGCTGCGAAACAAATCCATTAATTCTTCATCGTCAAGAAAGGCCTGATTCAGACGGACCAAATGGGTATCCTCAATTTCGCTCAGAATCCCCTTCAAGCGAGCGAACATTTCGTCAATATCATTTTCGCTGGTTGGCAAAAACTCCTCAAGTTGAACATCCTGGACATCGACCGGCCGTATGGCATCGATAACAAGCTGTATGGAACCCTGATATATCTCCGTACGACCCTTGACCCAAACAAAACCTTCCTGAGGAAGGCTTTCGTAGATCGCTTCGGAAGCCTGCCACATACGACCGTTGATCCGACCGCTGCAATCGCTCAAAAATGCGGCTATATAAAAATCTCCACGGCTGGTAGTACGCAACACCGGCTGTGAGATCATAAAAACCTGACCGATATTCTCGGCGGGAGCCAATTCCGCTACATTACGACGCTGTTCCTCAGCCATTTTCTAACTCCATAACAAGCCGATAGATTTTCGTAATCCGTTTCAAGACAACAAATTGTAAAAATATATTCATCTCCCTGCACGCACAAGTATAGGGACTCCGCCAATAAGTTGCAAGAATAAAGGCTCCATAAAGACTAAATGTAAAATATATGATAGTTTAGGAGGGTTAGGTAACTTAGATAATATAAAAAGTAGAAGAATCATTGACTTTGACAGTTAATTCTGGTAGAATCCGGATACCATTTGGAGTGAGGTATCTATGGAGCGGATCTCGGAAACTCGAAAAAAATGCTTGCTGGTGGCCGCGACGGACAATTGGCGTGAACGTATTGCCAACGAGTTGGCGATAGATGTCGAAGAAATCCGCTGGTGCCCGGACGTTTATGATCTCGTGGCAACGGCAGCCGAGATGGAACGGCAACACCACCCGACTTTGGCAATCGTTATGATCGACCATCTGCCCGCACGGGAAATGCAGGTGTTCGGCTGTCTGTCTCGGATGACCTGTATTACTTCGGCAGCGGTCTCGGCGATGGGAAACCCCGCAAAAATGAGCCAGGCCAGGACCCACGGAGCCGACGAATCCCTCACCCTGGCTGACGCGGGTCCGAAACTGCTCGCCGCAGACAAAAGAGTGCCAATTGCAAAACCGCCCATGCCGAAGACCCTGTCTGGAGTTCCGGAAGAAAAAATCAAAGAACAGTCACCCCAGCCTCAACAAACAAAAGAGACGATCGAGATCGTCGCCGTTGAATCGGTAAATAGCACACTGACGAAAATGGCCCAGCAGGCAATCGAATCGGCAAACAAAACGGCCCAGAATGATCTGTTGGAAAAAATCCGGAAACCGTTATCCGAAAAAACTTCCACGCAACCACAACCTGTGCGAACACCGCCCGTAAGGGAAAAAGTAAAACAAAGTACGGACCCGTTGTTGAGCCGGGAAGAGCTGGACGCCCTGCTCGGATGAACCTTAAAAATGACAGCGAAAGACAAAGAACAACTCGATTCTCAAACGCACCCGGCATCTGATCGGCAGATATTGCTGTTGGCCGATGACGGCCGAATGGCTCGGTTGCTGCCTCGCGTACTGAACGATTGCCAAACGGTAACCGAAACGAACGTATTGGACGGCATTGCCCTGTTGGGTAGATCGCAATGTAAGCTGATACTGCTCAACGCTCAGCAATTGGGCAGAAAAACGGTCCAGGCGGTAAAAGCGCTGCGCCGGGTGGGGCCGCGAACACCGCTGGTACTGTATGGTGAAGCGTTTGCGGAGATTTACGCTCAGCCCGGACTGCGAGCGGGAGCGGACGATTACCTGGTATGGCCCATACCTTTGACAGAATTGCGACAGCGATTGAACTCCAGCCACACGACCATCACAGACAACAAACACACCAACGCCCACTCCAGAGAGCATCCGGCCGATCAGACCACTGAGCACACAACCAACGACCTGCCGCCCGGCCTTTCCTCAAAACCAGACAACACGAACACCAAAACCGACAGCCACAAGATTTCTGCTTCAGCCATTTTCGAGGCAAATGGACAAATAGAAACGATGGCCGACTACCATAGTCTGGCCCAATTGGTACCGCAGGGCACAAACGTCCTGATCGAACAGGCCCAAACGGTACTGAAGAAAGTACTGCAGGTAGAATCTGTCAGAATCTCTCTGGAGCCTGAATCAGTCGCCACACGGTCAAACGACAACGAAAAGCAACCGTTCCCAGACGGCCACACCAGCCAAACGGTGTCTTTAACGAGCTTGGCCGGTTCACTTGGCGCCATGACTTTGACACCGGCCGTCCCGGACGCCTCACAACCAATGGCTCGGCAGGCCGCCGCCTTCCTCGCGACGCTGTTGCATCTGGCCCAGCGTGACCAGACACTCAAACGATTGGCGATAACCGACGAGCTTACCGGAGTGTACAATCGGCGATATCTGGAATATTTTTTACGCGAGGTGATCGCCCAGAGCAAACACCAACACACCGAGGTGACGCTACTCGTGTTCGATATCGACGAGTTCAAGTATTACAACGACACTTATGGGCACATCGCCGGCGACAACATACTACGCCAGGCAGTCAGGCTGATCCATCGTTGCTGCAGGGAACACGACGTGGTAGCGAGAATCGGGGGGGATGAGTTTGCCGTGCTGTTTTGGGATTCAGGACGTCATCGCACCGTATATACGGGCGACCAGGACGAAAGTAAAAAAAACATCCAAAAAAACATCAAAGATATTAAAAAACGCGACCAGAAAAGCCATCCGGAAATGGCGATGTTTATGAGCAACCGATTCCGGCGATTGATGATGACCAACGATTTCCCGGGTTTGGGACCGAATGTACAACGTGGAGTCCTCACCATCAGCGGCGGACTGGCCGGGTTCCCCTGGGACGGCCGAACCGCCGAAGAGCTAATGGCCCAGGCCGACGAAGCGCTGCTCAACGCCAAACGAAGCGGAAAAAACCGCATCTACCTGGTCGGCCAGCCAAAAGAATAACTCGAATGGATCTCCACAGCAGGGCATGCTAACAAAACCCGATTTGCCGTTTCGATTGCGGTCGAGACAAAAAATCTCATAGGCCCTGGCTTGCCGGGATCGTAAAACCACCTGGCGGCGCCACACGCGGGTTCTAATGCTTAAAGTGTCGCTTGCCGGTAAAGATCATCGCCACATCGTACTTGTCACACTCATCGATGCTCAACTGGTCTTGTTTGGAGCCGCCCGGCTGCACAATCGCCCTGATACCGGCCTTAGCTGCCTGGGTTACGTTATCCGGAAACGGAAAAAACGCGTCCGATGCCATTGCCGAACCATCAGCCATTTCTTTTGCCTGACGTATAGCCAGCATACCGGAATCCACACGATTCATCTGACCGGCCCCGACGCCCACCACCATCCTGTCCTTGGCCAATACGATAGTATTGCTTTTGACGTGCTTGGCTGTGATCCAGGCGAGTTCCAGGTCCTGCAACTCTTTATCGGTTGGCTGACGTTTCGTGACCACTTTGATCTGATCCGGCTCCCAGCCCACCATATCTCGCTCCTGCAGCAAAACACCGCCGACGATACATCGCAAATCGTATTCATCACGGCTGATCTTGCTACGATTGATCGGACCCGTCTCCAGCAGACGAACGTCTTCTCGGCCCCAACGCTTCCGTGTACGAATCAATTCCACCGCCGCCAAGTCAAAGCTCGGAGCGATAATGACCTCGGCAAAGAAACCGCCCGCTCCCAATGCCTTGCCCCACCGCGAATATGACTCCACAATAGCATCTGCCAGCTTTTCTGTTACTGGTCGATTCAAAGCGATTATCCCTCCGAAAGCACTGGTCACATCGGCAATGTAAGCCTTGCGATAAGCCTCCGTAATGTCGGCATCGACCGCCGCACCGCAGGGATTCATGTGCTTGACCACCACCGCCGCTGGCTCGTCAAACTCCTGAACCAGGCCGAACGCCGCGTCGGTATCCATCAGATTATTAAAGCTGATCTGTTTACCGCCTTTGAGTTGACTGGCATTGGCTACGCAGGATTCTTCACTATCCTTGGCCAAACGGTAAAACGCTGCCTTCTGATGGGGGTTCTCGCCGTATCGCAGTTGTTCGCCTCGTCTGATGGAAATACTCACCTGCTCCGGAAAACTATCGCCCGCCTGACCGGCGAGATAACTGCTGATCGCCGAATCATAACCAGCCGTCAGGGCAAATGCCCGACGAGCCAACTCCGCTCGCACAGCAACGCTGATCGCGCCGTCATTTTGTTTCATCTCTTTGATGATTTGGGCATATTGAACAGGACTGGTCACAATAGCGACGAACTTGTTATTCTTAGCCGCACTACGCACCATGCTGGGACCGCCGATATCTATATTCTCAATAGCCTCTTCCATCGTGCAGCCCGGCTTGGCAACCGTCTGCTCAAAAGGATAAAGATTCACGCACACCAGTTCGATCCCCGTAATATCGTTATCTTTCATCGCCTGGACGTGCTCGGCATTATCACGCAACGCCAGCAGACCGCCGTGAATCTTCGGATGAAGCGTCTTGACCCGTCCGTTCATCATTTCCGGAAAACCTGTCACATTTTCGATACCGATTACCTTGATACCTGCACCGCTTAACTCACGGGCAGTACCTCCGGTACTGATGATCTCTACGCCCATACCAGACAACTCACGTGCAAAATCCACTACGCCGGTCTTGTCCGAAACCGAAATCAATGCACGCCTTACCTTGGTTTCAGTACTCATTGTGTCTCCTATGTTGGAACTTCTTTAATTTCATAATTTTACCATTCCAACGAGCGACCGACGGGAGCGGTCCTTTGCCAACCTTATGGAACATAAAAAGTGGCCATGCCACCTCCTTTAATCTTATTGTTCCTGAAATAATTTCTCCGTTCTACCAGTGTCTCATCCCTTCTTCATCCCCTCTAGTGCCTTGTGCCTGTTGCCTTCTTTCAATCAAACTACCGCTTCGGCTTGACAGCTAAAACAGTACCTTCCTTCTCAGCCAGAAAAATTAACGTATCTTCATTATTACAGGCATAATAATCTATGCTTGGCACATAAAACGACGAAATACGTTTGCCGTTGATATTGTCCATTACCACCAGTTCCTTATCACGCGTCATAGCGTAACTGGTCGCGCCGTTCTCTGCCAGCAGACAGTGGCCGTCTTTGAGTTCCCAGCGTAAAACCCCTTCGATCTGCCCGTCGGGGGCTTTTTTGCCGCTTGGCCTTCGATCCAGACACAACAATGACGTCTGATTGATGCTCTGATATACAAAATCCTTGGTCACGATCGGCACTTCCAGCAAGGACCCGCCGGAAAGATACTTCCACAAAAGCTTACCTGACTGGGACTCCAAACAATACAAAGCCGTATCGCCGCTGGGCAAAAAGCATTGATTACCATCTATCGCAACTCCAGACATCTCACCGGCGGTTACCGCCTTCCAAACCAGATCACGTTTATCCGTTTGCGAAACATATAAAGTCCCGTCTTTGCAAACGAAATATACTTTATCCTCTTGGATCGTAACTCTGCCGACCGGATCGTCCGGCTGAACGCTCCGCCACAACACAATCCCGTCACTCCGACGTAACGCATAAAAACGGCTGTCATCACTACCAATGAAATATCGCTCTGTCGTACCTGCTGCGGTAGTATTAGGGGCGAAATTTACGCTCAATTTATGAGTGATCTCGCCATTGCTTTCACGTACTTCCACAATCGTATTACCCAATACGAACAGCATCCGATCTTCGAGAACCACCTTATCTTCGAGTGATATTTGAGCCTTGTAGTATTCCGCCGTCGAACAGTTCTTCTGTGAATCCGCCAACACCCGATCCCAACGCAAAATCCCCTTACGACCATCGATAGCATACAACCGGTTATGGTCATCCAGCACGTACAACTGCCCGTAATGATAGAAAATACGTTCAACACACGCACCACGTGTCATAGGCAGTCGTAGCGGCGACCATTCCACCTGCAGACCCGCCTTCTTCAGCATCTCCAAAGATATACCACAGACACGCTCGGGCGCTTCGACCGCCGTTTCGTTCGGCGATACAGTAACCTCCGACTTTTTCAGACCGCAGCCGCACGGCAAAACCGTCAAAAATGCCAAAAAACTCGTCAATAAACCGCTGACAAAAACATACTTAATCCCTCTGTCGGGCAATATCTCGTCAAAAAACTTCTGCACGGCTAACCTCCAAAATAAAAACAACCACCCTCCTGCACACAGGGCAACTGATACGGGTTTTGAATATACCAGTTGGGTATAACTCTCACCACCTGGCATTTTCATGCGGTACGAGTACAAAGGCAGGATTATTTCCCTCCACCTCTGATGATTGACGTCACTTTTACGCCTCTTGGCCCGAAGGAGGTTTCACTAAATCAGCCAATCTAACCTTGTGATTTTGCTCAAAAGCCTCCAGTTTCTCGATCCGGGCTATATCATCGCGGATTCGGTTGACCAGCTTAAAAATATAGGGCCTACCTTCCAGCCGATTACGCAAATCCACCATCATCGCCTGCCAATTGTTCTCGTAAAGCTCTTTCTGAAGCATTATGAGCATACGCTCTTCCTCTTCCAACTGCGCAACAAACGACTCAATAGCAGTTCTGTCAATTTGGCCTTCCTGGCCGAAACTATCGCTGTCATCCGGCACCCAGACGGTCCTGAAACAATTTGCCTCAAAATTCGCCCTTAAAAAACAGGCTCAAATGCATCTGCTCGACGATATGCGCGATACTAACAACATCTACAAACCTTTTCAACTAAAAACCTCCGGTTCTTTTGACAAACAACCCCAAACTCCCCCCAGCTTTCTACCGGAACCGAACCGGACAATACACCATACCGTAGAATTGCAGGCTTCGCTAAAGTCCAGCGAGAACAAAAGTCGATTTTGATATTGGTAGTGTTAGCCCTGGACCGCCTTGGGAGTGCCGTTTTATGAAAATACCCCTTTTTGCCAAATACCCAAACTTAACATGGAGACGCAAAAATATCTTACCTATCTACCCCAAATCCCCTAAATCAACATCGACCCTCGTCGTCGAGCCATTGGAGAGCCGACTGCTGCTGTCCATTATCAATTTTGCCGATCAGACCGAAGTCGAAATCGAGCCAAACAACGTAACGCCGGGACAAGAGTTGATTTTTGAACCGGATACACTTGCGCTGGGCCTGATTGGTGACCTGGCTGATGCCGATGATGTGGATACCTATAATTTTACCACCGACAAGACAGACCCAATCGATCTGATGCTCGAAATCACCGAAGGCGGAGACCAGAACCTCACCGCTTTAGCGGTGGCGCAGGACAATATCGCCTATTCTGTCGCCAACAACAGTGTTTGGCGAATCGATACTGCCCAAACGCCTGCCACCGTTGATATGTGGGTATCCCTATCTGACATGGCCCAGGCTGCCGGTCTGACCACCGACCAGGTTACCATTACCGATCTGGCCCTGACCACTCAGAACCACCTCCTGATAACATTGGCCGGCCACGGTGATATCTTTTCGGTCGATTCCAATCAAAACATCACCACCATACTGACCACCGACGAGATCACAGCGTTCACTGAACTGGACTCCGCCGACTTGGCATGCATAGCCGTTGACGGTGACGGTGAAATCTACGTCGCCGACCAGCAAAGCGGTTCTGTTCTGCGGTTATCTCCACCTGGGCTTCCAAACGGCCCATATTCCATAACATATTATACCCCAGCCGACCAGTTGACCCAATACCTGCAGGAGGAGATAATCGACGACATACTCTCCGGCGCCACCGAAGCGCCAAGAACCGTCATCGCCCAACCGGAAGATTCATTTGATTTCCAGCCAAATTCTCTCGTTTACGCCAGTGGCTCTTATGCGACAGACGGTTTCGACGTATATTACGCCACCCAATTGGGACAAACAGTCTATGATAACGGCAATACCAAAGATCTCTCCAATGGCACCATTACTCGCATCGCCATCAACCGTGACGATTCCGACGATGTCACTTTCACAAAGTTCTTCGATCCACAAACCAGCCATGTTGACAGCCACGAATCATTAGTGCCTTTGCGGATAAACCCTTCTGCTCTTGCACTCGACACTAACGGCGCATTCGGAGGCAAATTATTTATGGGTTCTTTCGGACCCGGAATGGGTGACGATCACGACGGCAAAATCTTCTCCGTTGACGAAAACGGCGATCTCACCGAATTTGTCACCCAGTTCACAGACCCGATTAACGGTGAGACTTTTACCGGCTTCTTTGACGTAACCGACATGGCATTCAGTTACGGCGGCCCTTTCGGAACCTATCTTTACGTCCTTAGTGAAAATATAGACAACAACGGCGATGAGGAAGGAGGATTCACTTCAGACCTCTGGCGCGTCAGCCCTGCTGGAGTAGCTGAGTTGTTCGTACCGGACATCGCCGATGGCGTCATCTCTCTGGTATTCAGTTCCCCCGGAAATCTCTCTTATGGCGGCGATCTGTTTGTCGGCACATGGTACGGCGGAGGCCAGGTACTGCGAGTTAAAAGCAACGGACATACATCGAATTTTTTTGATTTCGGAGTATTCGCTGACGGAAGCCTTAACATTTGCGATCTGGCCATGGCCCCTATTACAAATTCCTTCGAATCTCCTCTGGAAGGTTCGCTGATTCTTACCCTAAAAGAACCGCAAGGCCCTGGTCTCTCATATCTGTTCAGACTTGACCCTAACCCCCAGCCTTTGGTGGCACCTGATAGCTGGGGCCAGCAACTGAATGCCGGCGATGTCTCTAGCGGCGACATCGCTTTTGACGATCGGGGAAACCTCATCATCGCCATGGGCGGTGACCAGAATCTCACCCAAATGCATTATCAAACCCTTTTCGATTACACCTTTGACGATCTGCAGGTCAGGCCGATTACCATTGAGCAAGAGGTCGATGACTTTGACCCGGAAGACCCGCAATACGATGAAATCACTATTGCTTACGTCCCTTATATCTCGATTGACGTAGCGGACCAGACACGAATCATCGGACTGGGACAGGCTGACAATCCCGACGATATCGCCAACGAGGTTAGCCTTGATATCTTGGACCAGGGAGACGTACCAGAGGACGGAAGCAAAAACGTCACTTTTACTTTCGACAGCTCCGGTGATATTTACTTTTATGTCCAAAATAACGACTTCTTCGGTAAAAGCTCACGTAGCGATTCTGAAACTCCCGACCAACAAAACCCCATCGTTGAAGGAAGTTTTGACGACATCTTTAATCTGCTTGTCGGTTCTGAAATCGATGAAGCGACCGGCTTGATCGACGCTCAGGTTTCCCACCTGGTTTACACCGCCGACGGCTCATTCTTTGCCCTGGGCGGCAACGGCACCGAACCACCGGAAGGGGAAGAACCGCCCAGTCAGATACTTGACGATACCATCCTGCGACTGCGCAGCGAAGAAGACAATTGGCAGCCGCAATCGCTCATACAGATCAACCAACTGACCCGACTCCAGGTGACGGTCACCGGCCCATCCACCAGCAAAATATTCGAAGCCTCGCCGGAATCCACCATGGAAGAAACCATACAAGTCTCCAACGCCGGAACCTATACCATCACCATATCCTCCATCACCCCCAACAGCAGCGGTTACGAACTGCTGATCTCTCAGGGCGCCGAATTTGAGCATACCATTATCGTGGACCAGGGCACCGGCGTCGTGCTTCTCACAAGTGACCAGGGCAACCAATTAGAAGTCACTTACACCGGGAAAGGACAAATAGAACTCCAGGTCGATCAGAAGCCCACCGGTAAAATCATAAACATGAATACCCTGAGTATCTTACGCAGCAAGTCCGGTTCTTCTGTCACGTTTGTCAGCCTCGACGAAGACGCCCAATGGTCGCTCGATGAGATTATACTCGACGGATCTCTGGGCAGCTTGATCTTTCCCGGTTCCGTCAACACCCTCGCCGCCGCCCAGAGAAGCCACGGCACCATCTACAACCTCCAGCTTGGCGCTATACGCGACATCGAAACACCCAAATATCATTTTCGTGACTTCTATGCCGACGCTCTCGGAGACCCTGACGTCACCGAATGCGTCTTCGATGCCGGCAGCCTCCGTAACCTTTACATCGCCGGCAATATCGACAACATGACTTTCTTTGACAGTTCCGCTCGCAATCACTATCGCGACATCAATATAGATGGCACTGTCAACGGCACTGCGTTCTATGGCTATTCGATTGATTCCCTGCTGGTCAGTAACAACTCGCAGACCCCACAGGAAACCGCCGTTAGCAACAGTTCCTTTGATCTCAATGACGCCGGTTATCTAAAAGAGGTTCTCATCGCTCAGGGCAACGTCGTAGGTAGCAATTTCAACTTCGGAAAGAAACTCGACAGCTTTGAAATAACACATGGCAGCCTTGAGCAATCCACCATAAACACCGGCACAATCAAATATGCCCGGATAAACGAGATTGTCATTGGCTCGCGCACGGACGAAACCGGCGGCAATATCACCGACAGTGAAATCCGCACCACAGGCAGGCTCAATCTGTTATATATTGACGGCCAGGTCTCCGCAGGCTCACAAATCACTGCCAGCGGCCTTTACCAGTCAAGAATCGATAAAATTATCACTGGAGGCGATTTTGCCGGGTCCATCACATCGACACGCGTTAAAGATGTCCTGATCGGATTCCAGGCCGACAGCTCACGCAAACCCGAAAATGACAATATCGCCAGTGAAAACTATTTTGTCGGCGCCGACTTCACCGGCTCGATCTCCGCTATTATAAGCATAGATGAACTGAATGTTACCGGCAAAATACAAAACGCCAGCCTTTCCTGTCAGTGGAACTCGATCGACAAAATCTTTGCCGAGGACGGCTTTATTGCAACCAACGTCTCCGCCGGACAGAAGGTGGATCGAATCATGGTCGGTTATATCGCCGGAAAACGCAGCTATAGCAATATCGTCAATCATCAAGCCAATGTCAGCGGCACCATCAACGCCCCGACGCTGGGCCGAATATATTACACCGGTGACGAGGATATCAATCTCGCCGGCGTCAAAAACGTTGGACCGGTCCACGACGATATACCTTCCATCACCATCGAAAACGTCGAAATTCTCGAAGACACCGCCACAGCCGAGCTGACTGTCAACCTCTCACAGGCAAGCAATGTCCGCGTGAAGGTTGACTTTGCCACCGCCGACAACTCTGCCACCACCACCGACAAATCCGCACCAATTACCGACAACGACTATCGGCAAACCGCCGGGAAAATATCTTTCGCCCCCGGCCAAACCTCCAAAACCATCCAGATACCTATAACCACTGATGACTTCTACGAACAGGATGAAACGTTCTTTGTCAATCTCACCAATGCCGTCAACGCCACAATCACCACCGCCCAGGCCGCCGCCACCATCCAAAACGACGACAGCGCACCAACACTCGCCATCGCCAATATCTCCATGGCCGAAGGCGACTCTGACACCACCTCATTCGAACTCGAAGTCACACTCACCCTTGCCAACCCAACTTCACTACCTGTCACCGTCAAATACGCCACCGCCGACAATACTGCTACATTAGATGACAACGATTACCTGGCCGCCTCAGACACTCTAACCTTCCAACCCGATGGCCCGCTCACCCAGACCATCCAGGTACTGGTCAACGGCGACATCGTTCTCGAAGAAGACGAAACCTTCTTCACCAAACTCACCGACCCCACCAACGCCACAATCACCACCGCCCAGGCCGCCGCTACCATCCAAAACGACGATTAACCCGGCCATTGCGAAACCGCACCCTGGGGCCAACGTCAGCAAATTATCTAATCATTATTCATTTCAATTGAGTCTTCTTTGGGTTTAGTCGTGCTTCGATATAGCCAAAGCCCGATTCCTACCAACAACACAATACCCGGCCAGGCGAATATTCTATCCTCCATCAGATTACCACCGGCATCTTTCATAAGGGAAAGAGGATATTCTTCCTTAAATACTAGAATCGGGATAGCCAGCAGGATGCCCATCAGAGCTTCACCGGTAATCAGCCCGGAGGCGAACAGCAAACCCGTACGATTAGAATTTTCTTCCTGCTGCACAGACATCTTCTTTTTCTTTTGGTAGCGAATTACCAGGAAGCTAAGGAGACCTCCGACCAGGATCGGCACGGATAATTGAAACGGCAAATAAAATCCAATAGCTACCGCCAGTACAGGCGTTCTAAAAGAGCTGCCCTTAATTCGCAGAATTTCGTCCAGGATAATTAGCACAACCGCCACTGCCAGTCCGATACCGAAAAAAGCCCAGGGCAGTTCACCACCGCGAACGCGAAATATCCCCTGGGCTACCGCTTTCATTAAGTTGGCTTGAGGCAGCGGCAGCGGTTCCCTTTTCGATGCTCTCAACTGCGTGCCCTCCGCGCCCGCTGTCTGAGTCTCTAAAGATTCGACCTCTTTGGCAATCGGCGATTTTGTGAAAAGCTCATCATTGCCATCCTGGATCAAGACAACCTGCGAATTTGGTAATGCGCTTTTGGATTCCATCCCGGAAAACCCATAAGCATGAAAAAGCAACGACAAAATCGGAGCTATTACCACAGCCGAGGCGAGCACACCGATAATAAGCATAACTTCCTGTTTCCACGGCGTAGCCTTTACCAGGTAACCTGACTTGAGGTCTTGCAGGTTATCACCGGCGATGGCGCCGGCACAGCAAATCACCACACCGATAATGATGGCCGCTTCCGGTCCGTTTTCCTTGGCCTCGCCCATCAACACAAACAACAATAACGACGACAACAGTACCGTGGCCACAGTAACGCCGGATACGGGGTTATTGGAGGAACCCACAAGACCTGCCATATACCCGGCTACCGCTGAGAAGAGAAATCCGAATACTAACATCATCCCAGCCATGGGTAACGATACATCGATTCTTCCATCCACCGCCCAATTATACAGAAAGAACAAGGGCACAACGGAAAACACTATCATCCCCAGTACCCATTTCATGGGAACATCTTTATCCGTGCGGGCAACTTTAACTGAAGCGGAGCCTCCTCCCTTATAGGCTCCCAGTCCGGACTTAACGCCGACCACGATCGACTTCCATATTTTGATAACTGCCCACAGTCCTCCGACCACCATAGCGCCTACGCCGATATAACGAGTATAGTCTTCCCAGAGCATTTCCGCGTAAGCCAGATCACTGCTCATGCCCGCCGCATCTTTAACAGGCAATTCCATCGCTGAACAAATCGGAATAGCAATCATCCAGTTAGCCGCACCGCCGAGAAAAATAAGCAAAGCGATATTCAGTCCTACGATATAACCGACCGCCAACAAAGCCGGGCTGAGATTCGTACCAAAATACGCCACTATATCCTTGCCCCAGACCGTTTGTATTTTTGCTACCTTATACACCTCCTTCCATATAGTAAGCCCCGCGGCACCAAGTTTGAACAATGCACCCGCCATAGCGGACCAGGCAATGGCTTTGACAGCCGAGCGCCCCTTTACGCCGGTCTTTAGCACTTCAGCCGTGGCAATACCTTCGGGAAACTGCAGGTCACTCTCTACAATCAGAGCACGGCGTAACGGAATGGTAAAGAGTACGCCCAGCACGCCGCCAAAGGCCGCGATAGCCGTCACACGCCAATAATGAAAATCACTCCACGCTCCCATAATAACCAGGGCCGGTACGGTAAAGACCACCCCGGCAGCCAGCGCTTCACCGGCTGAGGCACACGTCATAACCTGCGTATTCTCGAAGATGGTATGCCTCTTGAAAAGCAAGCTCAGCACACCCATCGAAATAACCGATGCCGGGATGGTCGCAGAGACAGTCATGCCCGCAAAAGCCCCCAGATACGCATTGGCGCCCGCCAGGATCATCGCCAGGATCACACCCAGCACGATTGCTTTGACCGACATTTCCGCATAATCGTTCTGTTGCGAATTCAAATCCATATCTTAAATCTCCACACAAGAAAAAGTGCGACACCTGGAGCCGCGTAAGCGAAATTGCACCTTAGAATATACTGGTATATTCCCAGATAACCCGCCCGATGTCAACTGTCTATATTACTCAAACTGACCGCTTTGAGCTGGCAAGCACGCATAACTA
>CAZICK010000023.1:0-45715 GCA_964537505.1 uncultured Pirellulales bacterium | reverse complement strand
TACAGCAGTTCTTAGCCTCGTGTTCTGTACAGATTCTTATGAGGAACCACTTTTTTTACATCGTCAAATTACCATAAGATGGAGGGAATCAGTGTTGAAGTCGGTGAAAATCTAACTCGAAGGTTTTTTGTGGAAACAAGGCAGCAGCAAGTTCCTTTCGAACGGCGATGAACTGATCCGCACAAACATACCCACCGGGCAACCGTTTTGAATTGGTTTGAACAAGACCGTTCTGTAAATATATGACCGAATAACCGTATTTATCAGCATCTTCCAGATTGGGCATGTTGACAAGTAACCCAAATACAATGTCCGGGCGGCTCATGTTGTAAACTTTCTCAATGGCTTGACGATTCTCAAAGTAGAAGTTATACTCCAGTGCAAGGCCAAACTGATTTCTGGGTAAATGGGAGGTTATTTCGCATTTTGTAAAGAATCTATCCGTCAATCCCCTTAGGTCCGTCGTATGGACCCGGCCATAGTGTTTCTTAATTATGTGGAAGGGTGCCATGCCCATCTGAACGCTAATAATATTAACCTTATCGTTTTTTTTATAATCAAGCAGTCGCTGGACGATGCGGTCCAGATAATAGATGGTTGGTATATCCCGCATGTGAACGCGATTGGTACGCTCAAACCAGGAAAAATTGGAAGAGCCATAATCAAGGCCAAAAGATTTATAATGTTGGAAGGCACACCATATCGGCATTCCTGTAGATTTTGTTTTAGCCAGATTGATGACGCTATATATTTGTACGAGGACTAATAAAATCAGCATTAATCTTGGAATTAATTTTAACTTGAACATGGAGAAAAGGGAATATGGCAAGAATATAACCGCCACGGGGAGCATGTGTACCAAAAAACGACCGCACTCCATCCAGTCTCCGCCGGAAAATATTATAAAGGATGTATAAGTTGCTAAAAATAATAATGATAGCAGGATGTAGGGATTTAAACGATTGTATTTGAGTTGCTCCCAAGCAGTATAAGAGACGGCGCAAACAGTAAGCCCGGTAATTATCGATATGGATGGGCTCATAAACATATGAATCTTCAAATAAAGAAATCCGTTTTTAATAACTTCCCATGTTACTCCAGCGGATTTTGCAAACACGGGTTGGGGAAAGACGCTACCAAAGTAACAAAATCTGAAAATAAAGAGTATCGCACAAATTACTGAGGCAGAACCCAAAAGAATAAGTAACCTAGATAATAAGTTCTGATTTAAGACCTTATTATCGGAGACAGAAGCAGATATTATCAGTACTGCCAATACACCCATCAGCATACAAATCAGTACGACAGGCATTTCGGGTCGGACAGTAACTAAAAGTATAGTTACCCCCAGAGAGTAAATCAAATTTAAGTATCCCGGCTTGTTAAGATATGCGCCATAAGCAAGAATTAACCACAAGACAGCAAGAGAAACAAGTGTAGATTCCATCCCTCCAAATATCCAGTAAACATAATATGCTGAAGTTCCAGTAAGAAGGGCAGAGAAGAAACCAATTTGAGGATGTAATTTCAAGCCAAGTCGATAAACAGATACCGAACTATAAGCCCCCAGTAAAATTGTGATTATTGAGCCTAAACTGACAATATTAATGCCGCTAATAAAGTTTACAGCGGCTAAAATAAGTACTTGGAGCAAACTGGAGCTTTGTTCAACTTTTTCGCCGTTGTAATTCAGAATCTCTCCGAAATGAGACAAACTGTATGCAGGCCAATAGGTGATATGCGAATCATCCCGTCCAGCAGAAGAGAAAAACACAAAACCTAAGAGTACCGGAAGGATAATCAAAAAAATGTATTGAACGAAACATTTTAGCTGTTGGGGAAAAGTCATGCTTTATCCCGATAATCGTTGGGACATAACCGAATAAATCTTCCGCAAGAAGATCGCTCCAGCCCCAACGGCCGAATATATTTACCTTTTTCCTCTATCGTCGGTGAAGATGGAAAGGAAATAAGTTGCCAGAAAAGCAAAAAAACACTTTCATGAAAATGCGATTATCATGCACTATTTATCGGTCAGTCGAGGAATTACCTGTACATATATATACACAGATTTATTATGCTAAGTTATCGGCTGCAATTAATAAATTTTGCCGGTATTTTGCGTAAGAGATTGCTATCAAACAAGTTATATTATATTTGCCGGATTCTATCGAAGGAATCAAGGTTGTTTCAAATGGAGGGAATCTTACATGTTTGACGAGAAAGCTTATATTGCATTTTCTTGATAAAACCGGCCGCCGGAAATATAGGCCAACGGGGCAGATTGGGCCAAAAACGCTTCCTTTTTCAAGATAAATTTGGTAGAATTAGGTGAAGTAGAGTACAGCAGGCTGGCTGGAAGTGACGCTGGCGTCAAAAGGATTGTGAAACATTAATTCCGTTACTACAACAATGTTTTTCAGGTGTGAATATTGACTTTTGACGCCAAAATCGAGGGTGAGAGAAGGTTTTAATGGCAAATTCCGAAATACATACGAAACGTAAGAAAAGATCGCACAACGATTTGACTCGGCGTGAGTTGCTCAAATGTGGGATTTACGGTGGTTTGGCATCGGGTTTGTCCGTTGGCCTTGGGCTGAGCGGTTGTAAGAAACAACGCAGCCAAAAAAATAAACGGGTGCAGCAGAATCAAAAAAGGCAGCAGCGAGGAGATAGGCCCAACATTATTCTCATAACACTGGATACTACACGGGCTGACCATCTGGGCTGCTATGGGTACGACCGAAACACCAGTCCCAACCTTGACAGGTTGGCCAGTGAATCGATTCTTTACACACGGGCGATCGCGCCATCGAGTTGGACACTTCCCTCCCATGCCTCTCTGTTCACTGGAAAATTCACTTCAAGTCACGGGGCGAGGTATGATGCCAATGGGCCATTGTATCTTTCCGACGCTGTCCATTTGACCGGATCAAGACAGACTGGTCATCGTGCTCGAGGTTTGGCCCAGGACGAATTAACACTGGCGACAATTCTCAAACAAAATGGCTACAAAACGGGAGCGGTGGTGGGTGGTCCCTGGATGAAAAAGATCTTCGGGCTGGATAAAGGTTTCGAATTCTACGACGATGATCAAATCAGTACCACCAGCGGCAGGTTGGCCTATCAGGTTACCGCCAGTGCCCTGAACTGGATCGAAAATTCGCAGGAGCGAGAATTTTTTCTTTTTCTTAATTACTTTGATCCTCATGCCCCTTACATGGCAGCGGAAGGTTTCGCGAAAGCGTTCCTGCCGAAAAATGCGATACTTTCCAAAAAAGATCCATCAATAGAAGAAAGGATTGCCCTTTACGATGCTGAGATTCTATACATGGATCATTATATTGATAAACTTCTGCAGAAACTCAAAGATTGGAATTTGTTCGAGAACACCTTTATAATTGTGACAGCAGATCATGGTGAGTTATTTGGCGAACACGGCAAATTTAAGCACGGCCATTACCTTTACCAGCAGGAGATTCACGTACCGTTATTTTTGAAGTATCCTGGCATGGAAGTTGCGCCGGATCAGACAGACGTACCAGTACAACTGAATGATGTCTTTGCTATAATTCTGAATCGCATGGGAATCGATCTGCCGCAGGGCATCCAGGCAGGTGTACCGCCTGAGATCGGACACCCGATTATTGCGGAGACTTATCCGATATCGAGGTTCAGCTCGGACGGCGACTGGAGGGTGATCATTGAGGGAGACTTCAAATTCATCTGGAGCAGTAAGGACAATCACATGTTGTTCAATCTGAAAGATGATCCTGGAGAAAGCGTAAACCTTATCCATAGTATCCCTAAACGTGCCGAAACCATGGCAGCACAACTGGATCAGTATGTGGTTGGCCTACCGAAGCCTGGGCTCGCTACACCAACACAACAACTGGACGAAAGTACGAGAAAAGCTCTTGAAAGCCATGGATACGTAAGATAGTCATTTATCAGGGTTTTATCTGAGATCGAAAATCAAATAATTATCATTCTGAACCAGTATCGGATACTTTTGGTTAAGCAGTTTTTTCAGGTCCGGTTGCCGGTCGAACTCCTGAAAGTTGGTTACGATAAAATATTCAAAAGGACATTTTGAAAGCCAGAGGTTAAAACGTTTCTCGGTCGTTATTTTTCCCCCAGGAGCAGTTCTATAATGATGAATGTCCGCCAGAGTGGGCCAATACCGTCCTGAAATCTGTCCGTGATAGTTAAGAAATCTCCCATTATGATATTCCAGAGATATCGTATTGATACTATGGTTAACCGTTTGTCCGATTTGCTCGGCAATTTTCACTTGAGATGTATAATCTTTTCGGAGTCGTTCAAGGAAATTATTGTCGATTCCTACTAATCTACAGAAGCTTTCTGCTTTACGTATTGTATTCGGACTGAATTTGATGCGTTCGTATTTTCCATTAATGATATTATACATCATAAACAAGAGAATCACGAGCAGCAGTCCAATGCTCATCATGACCAGATGTGATACCGTTGACATCCGGCGCAGCCGTTTTACGGCGTACGAGCATATTGCCGCCAGGCCAAGGGCAACGACGGGGATGAACGGCATTTGATAATAATTATGTGTGTGAATGGCATACGAAAACACCAATCCGTAAACCAGGTAACCAAGCCACAAGCCGATCAGCAATGCCCGAGGCCGGCCCCTGGAAAACAGGAGGATCGCCAAAGCCGCGGCAATAAAGGCAGGAACGCCCACAGTCAAGCCGATTTGTTTCAACCATCCGAGCCAATAAGGTAAAGAGAGAATGAGATATGGTCTGAATTGCAGTTTTGGCTGTCCTGCTAAGAAATCCGAGATGAACAAGCCCCATAGGCAATAGATAACCGTGGGGATTAAAGTTATCGTTGCGAAAAGCCAAAAGTCAGGGCGAGCTAATGGTTTTCGAGTTTGTTTCTCACAATAAGCAAGTGATATAAACCCTGCGAAAATTATAAACACACATACAGGTTTGATGAAGACTGCACAAGCGCAGGCTACTGCGGCAATGATTAATCGAAGGATCGACGGCCGATCAAAATATTGCCAGATAGCGTAAATGCCGATCAACATCATCATAACCATCATCGGGTCCGGCTGGAAACTTTGGCTTGCGAATATGCCGTAGGGGACAAACAGGTAAAAGGCGGCGGCAAACCACGCGCCATCAGGTGGAATCAGTTTTCGGGCGAGTAGATGGAGAAAACCCCCGCCAATCAGCCAAAATACGCAGGAGAACAACCGTGGAATCCAAAAATGTTCTCCCCCAATAATCCGATACCCCCAATAAGCCAAATGTTCCATAATTCTTGGTTCAGCAGTTGGCGCACTTTGTGCGTTGATTGCGGCGATTTGCCGGCGCCAATCGGGCAATGATTGTATGTGTTCGAAATAGTACCCACGGGCGACTATGAAAGAATGATATTGCCTGATCGGATGGAAATTCAGAGGTGGCGAGGCAATACCATACAGTCTGATCCCGAATGCAGCTATAAACATAATAGAAATAAGCAATAATTGCCAAAGCCTGCTAGGTGAAGAACATATTTTTACATCGGCCGTCTCAACCATTTTTTACCTGTGTTTTTTTGTTAGCTCAAACGGTTCATTTGGTTTTCCGGGCGAATCCTACGATAATCTGACATTTCTTTGCGAAGAACCTCGATTTATAGAAGGGCACGAGGTATTCTTCCAATCGACTTATGCCCCGTGGTATAGCGGTTATTATACCTCTTTCGAACTCGGGTCGCAGCAAAAGGCAAAACAACCCGACGCCGTAGCGCCTTTCAAGGGAAAGATTATGATTGCTGAGAATTCGTTCGATTTCCTTGTGTGTGTACAATCGAGCGATCAGCCCATTCTCCTGATTAAGTTTATAGTATTTTGAAATATAATTGGCATACAATCTGAAAAGGCATCCATGAAATGAATTTGTTGGACAGTAGGTAAAAAGCAAGTAACCATCTTTTTTAAGTTTGCCAGCCATTTGGCCTACAGCTTTATCGAGGTTGGGAATATGATCGAAAGTGCACATACAGCTAACCCAGTCATATACCCCTTGAGGAAGTCCGCTCAAATCCTCCGCATCTCCTAGAGAGAAAGAGACCATGTCCTGAACTTGTGCGGTTTGCGCGTTTTTCCGGGCAATATTCAGCATTTCGCTACTTATGTCCAATGCATCTACCTGGCAGCCCTGCCCTGCAAACCAGATGGAAAACATGCCTCGACCGGTTCCAACATCAAGAACTCTCTTGTCCTTCCAAGGAAACACATAATTCTCAATAACACGAAGTAAGTTTTTAAAATGATAACGATACAATCCCTCAAGAGGATTCCACCATTGAGATACGGTTTTTTCGGTTGAAAAATAGGATTTAATTTGCTCCGGTTGTAAATGATCCATGGCCCTTGATTATACCTCTGAGTTCAACATAAAAATAGTCGGATACGGTGATGCATTTTCGAAGTTATTAAGATCTAAACCGTTCATGTAAGAGCATACGCAGAGTTCGCCCTATCGTTTGTCCGACCTTCATTTTTGATAAGCTGGCTTTTTTGTCGTATCGTAAAATAATAGGGACTTCACCGCAAATAGCGCCCTGGCGTCCTAACGCCAATAGTATCCCCGCCATACAGGCAAACCCCTCGCCGGGGAATAATAGTTCACCCTGTGCTTCCAGTGCTTTCTGTAAGAATTCCGCACGATACGCCCGATAACCACAGGAATAATCTTTGACTCCTTTGATAGGATAAACCATCCGAAACAGCAGCGACATCACCCGTGAAAGAATCCGCCTACGAAGCGGTATCCCCTTGGCCACAGCACCCGGCTGATAACGGGAAGCAATGACCACATCCCTTCCCTCCTGTATATTTCGTACCATGCGCAAGGTCAATCCAGGCGAATGGCTGTTATCCGCGTCCATACAGATGATAACGTCCTTTGGTTTGGCTTTCCGGGCCGCAATCGTCATACCCCGCATAAACGTCTCCGCCAGTCCCTGGTTCTTCTCATTCTCATAAACTTCGAGTGGCAGTTCCCCGGCGCTTTGGTGGGCAATTTCCGAGGTGTTGTCTGTCGAACCATCGTTTACGAGGATGATATGTATGTCGAAGTTATAATTATCTTCTACCACATTCTGGAAACCATTTATTATAGCGGCGATGTTTTGTGCTTCATTATACGCCGGCAATACTACCCACACTTTCATAATATTTCATCTCAAAAAAAAGTTTGCTCAGATTGATTTCAGCCCTTTTGGGCTACGAAATAATACGCACTGCCTATCCTTCGTAGCAGAAACCGCGGCCTGGTAAGGTGAAGATACCAGCGTGACAATATGAGTTTTCGGATTACA
Source organism: uncultured Pirellulales bacterium (assembly GCA_964537505.1). Taxonomy (GTDB): domain Bacteria; phylum Planctomycetota; class Phycisphaerae; order Sedimentisphaerales; family SM23-30; genus DAINBT01. The sequence goes on along the minus strand of CAZICK010000023.1, from coordinate 38,356 downwards.
GCGCCTGTTTCCACCAATTTAAAATGATGTCTTTTTAATTTCTCAATCCATTCCCGCCGTGATAGTTTAAACACGTGAGTCGGATCTCGGTCGAGATATTCTACCAGCCATCCCAACGGCCCGTCGTAAACAGGGACAATCGCAATTAAAAATCCTCCCGCCTCAAGCCGTGAGTAAATAACCGGTAATGCCTTATCCAATTCTGGAATATGCTCCAATACATCCCATGCTACAACAGCACACGGCACCCGGTCCGTCGGAATACATTCGTAAGAACCCAAAAAAAGCTTTGCGCCTGGCACTTTGCTCCTGGCGACTTCAAGCCCAAATTCATTTATGTCACATCCTTCACAATCATATTGCGAAGACGCCTTCTGGAAAAAGTGCCCTTTTCCAACCCCCAACTCAAAAATCGCTCGTCCCGGCGGTACCCATTTACGCAGCAAATTCAGGTAAAACTCGAGTTTCCGCTCACTGGTTTGCAACTCATAATCGACGTAATTTTCATTAAAATAGTGTTTTTTGGGGGGAATCGCCATAATTAAGCCGTATGCAAAAATACTGTACAAGATTTATTCTAAATTACTGAACCTTTGCAAAATTGGGGTAAAGCCAATTGGACCTTGATACGCTCAAAATTCCATCCATCATCCTCGATCCGCTCGATCACCCAGGAGATTGTGTCACTGAGGGTTTGTCGAAGTACCGACATACAGGCTTGGCCTATGGTCGTCAGGCGTTCTTGTGCCCACTCACGCGCACAGCCCTGCCGCAGTTGACGCATAAGAACACTGTGCGCCAGGAAGGCCATATACATGTGGCGGGTCTGGCCACGGCCTTTCCCAAGCTGACAGTCGCCCATGCCCAAATGCCCCTTGCCGTCCCGATGGAAGCACTCTGTGCCTCGCCAGCGACAACGATAAACCCGCAGTATCCGTGTGACCTCCCAATGGATACGATTGCAGACGAGAATCTTTTTAGCATTTTTATCTTTTCGATTGTCCCAGACAATTACAATTCTGACCTTATGGTTCACATCTGGAATACGAATGGTTTTGGTGAAATAGTACTGCCGCGAACCGTTAAGCATGATGGGTTTGCGATCATTGGGGGAGATTTGACCAGCCAGTTCTTCAGCTTTGAGTTTTTTACCTTTGAAAATGATCTTACGATTGAACTTCAAATCCCCAACATATCTTCGCCCATAACCGTGGATGTGGTTCAGATTGGCGGCGCAGGTGAAATAACTGTCGAAGGCGAAATCGCCGGGGATGTCCTTTTCCACTACCCAGTCAATCTGCCATCGAGCAAATTTATTGTGATCGACAAACTCAATGCCCTGTTCTTTACAATCTTCTTCCTTGACGACGGTTGGAAATTCCACGATAGCTGGCATAATCGAATCTTCCGTGATTCTGTAACGCTTCCTGCTATCAATACTTATCGTCAATTTACTCATTTTGAATCCAATTTTCCAATTTTGCAAAAGTTCAGTCACTATTTGCGCGACAATTGGTCACGCACCTGTTCGAGCCATTTGGCGTCAACCGGAGCGTACGGGCGGAACTTTTCGACCATGCCCTGCTCTTCACTGTAGAACAAGGCTCGCTGGGGGCCCAACTGGTTGGCCACGGGCGAATCGATCAGGTTGCTGGAGTCGGCGGCGCTCATTTGAAACAGTACGCGGTTATCAAACTCGCGTATGGTCTGGCGGTCCAGCGTTCGCTCGACGGTGGCCAGTGTATCGGCCCATATAAGGGTGTGGACGCCTACCGGCGGGCCTTCGCGTAATAACTCGGCGAGTTGTTTGTCCGGTCGCGGCGAGCTGTCCTGGTCGGTCGAGAAGCCAAAGTCGTCCTCATCGCGGCGCAGCACACGATATCGCTGCAGGCCATAGATCAGCAAATAGAGGGCCGGTCCGTCGAGTTGGTCGTTCTGCTGTCGTTGCTGAGTCTGGCGTGCCAGTTCGTCAATTATTTCGGGAACGCTGCGCCATTCGATGATTTGATGAGTGTGCGGCAGGATCGAAGCCACTCGCTCCAACTGCCCAGCCCAGGGCGAATCAGCGGGACTACCTTCCAATATCACAAACTTCGCTGATTGAGGGTTATGCTGAGCCGCCAGGCTGATCATGGCCGCGCCGATCACGCCCAGCGCGCTTACGTCACGTTGACCGATGATCAGCAGGTTGGCGCCGCTTTGGCGACGAAAGACGATCGCGGTGGGATCCTTGATAGCTACAGGTTCGCCGAGCCAGGCATGTGGTGTCACGGCGGCGCTGGGCCAATCAGGCTGTTCGAGACAGGCAACCAGACGGCGATTGGCTTTAAGCTCGGCCGGGACGTTGCCTTCAAAAACGATCAGCGGTTCACGTGGGCGAGGCTGATCGGCGGCTAAGGCGGCAATACGCCTTAGATATTCGTCTCGGTGCGACTCGGGCAGCCAGGCGGTTTGAAACGGGCTGTTTCCGACTACCATACCGCTGTTATCGTTGTAGATGGCTTCACCCGGTCGCGAGAGCAGCCGGGCTGCGATATTGTCGTCGTCGAGTATGAGCTGTGAGTCAGTTTCCGAGCACTGCAGGGCGATGCGAACCGCCATTTGTCCGATGGTGCTGCGTGCCAGACCGGAAGTGCCTCCGAGCGTTTGAGAGCCGAGCAGTACATGGATTCCGAAAGCACGACCCTGACGCACCAATTGCTCCAGTAGTATGGCGGCGTCCTGACCGAGCTTGTCGTCCTCGGAAAAAAACACCTGAAATTCATCGACAATCAGCACGGTACGCGGCAGTGCGGTTCCGGTAGCCCGTCGGTAGGAGGCTATGTCCTGGACTTGGGCCTGCCGGAACAAATCGCCCCGGCGTGTCATCTCGGCATCGATACGCTGTAAGATACTCAGTCCGAATTCACGATCGCTTTCGATAGCGATGGCACGGGCGTGAGCAAGCTGATGAGTAACGTAGGTTTTGAACTCCACGCCCTTTTTGAAATCGATCAGATACAATTCAACCTGATCGGGCGAATACCACAGTGCCAGGTTGGTTATGACCACGTGGAGCAGAGTCGATTTGCCCGATCCGGTTTTGCCGGCTATCAGCATGTGCTGAGCGACTCCGTGGCCGAGTCTCAGATGCTGCAGTCGTGTGGCGCCGGTTCGGCCGATGGGTACGCTCAGATCCTTGCTGCTGTCCTGCGTCCAATAGTTCTGGTCAGTCGGGGCGATCGCTTCGAAAGGAACCTCGACTCTGGCTGAATCCTTCCCGGCTTTGCCGACTTTGTGCATAATATCGGTGAGAAGCTCCTCAGCGGGAGGTGCATCCAGCGTCAGCGGAAACTGCCGGAATACTTCGTCCTGCCAAACAAATCGATCTTCCTCGTACAGCAAATAAGCACTATTTGAAGCCAAATCCTCGATGTCAATGCCCACAGGCAATTCCCGTCGGGCATCATAAGCGATCAGGGTGTACACACCACAACGTGCGCCGCTATTGATGATACTTCTCAATCGCTTGGCGGCTTCTTCATTGAAATTAGCGGGGAAATCGGCAATCACCAGAAATCGGTACGGTTCGGCAAGCTCGCCTGCCTGCAGGTTATACTCCTCAATGGTTTCAAATTCGTTGCGCAGATATTTCTGGATGACTTTTTCCATGTGCCCGGTGAGGTTCTCGAGCTGCTGCTGAATCTGAGCGGTTTCGGTCCATATTCGCCCTGCGACCAACGACTCTTCATGGTCAGCGGCGTGCATGAAGCCGGCAAAGTTTTCGCCGAGTCCGACCGGGTCGATAATTGTAAAGTGAACTCGGCCGGGCGGAAGCGAAGTAAACAGACGGACCATTACTGACCGCAACGTTTCGATTGCTTGTTCTCTGCCGTGGCGCCGTGTCTGCAAAAACAACGAACAGCGGTCAGGAAAAGCCAGCAGCGACGGCAGCACAACCGGTTTTGTTCGATCCATCTCAAATTTCGCGTGTTTGACGACACTTTCGGCCAGTTGGCTCATCTCCAATCGGAAATGTCCGAAACGAACGATGGAAGTGAATGTATTCGAAGGCGTCCACTGCCGCCACGACGGGTCGCTCCAATCGATAAACAAAGTGCTGTCGAGATCGGCCGTTTTATTGAGCAGGGCCTCGATGCACGACAAACCCACCTGCCAACGCTTTTCGAGCAGACTGCGATCGGAGTCGTATCGATTTTGGCAATCGGTTATCTCCTGCTGGTAACGCCGCTCTACATCGCTGAGGCTCCCTTTATATTCGCTGTGCAGTTCCGGCTGACCGTTTTGATATTCCTGATCAGCCTGCTGCCGCTGGTCGGCTCGGCGGTCATCGAGCCGGCAGAGAACCTGTCGATAGTCTTGTTCGATTTCCTCAAGCGAGGTTTTAGTGCGTTGTGCGATGTCGGTCTTAGTGGTATTGAACTGTTCCTTTGCTTTGTGTATTTCGCCGTCGCGTTTTTCGATTGCCGCCTCAACTCGCTGGTCCAATTGTTCCATGCTCAGTTTCAGGTATTGTTCGATGGCGAGGTTGGCGGCAGCGATTGCCTGGCGAAACGACTCGTACACTGTGGCGACCTGCGACCGGGCAATTTTCCATAGCGTCCTGCCGAGCAACAGCACAACAACCAGCGTAACGAGTAAAACGACCGGACCGGTCACGAAAAACGAAGGCAGATTCAGGGCGTTCATCCGGCTCAGCAGCCACGCCGACCCAACGACCACACCGCACAGCAGGGTGGTTGATACGAACGGGAAGGCGCCGATGAACAGGCGCGGAACCCTCAGGCTGCACAGTTTGTCGAGATATTGGTCGGCCAGTTTCTGCTGCAGGCGAAATGTCGCGTCTGGATCGTCTGTTTGACCGTCGTTGGGCGGGATATCTTCTTTGTACGACGGGATGGGTTGACGGTATTGTCGCAGGACCATATCCCCCTGCTCTCGCAACGTTTCAAGCCCCCGTTTGGCTGCCGATATGGTGGCTTTTACTCTGTGCCGTTCCTTGCGGGTTTTTATTGCTGTTCCGTCCGCGATGGTCTCAGCGAGCATCACTTCATATTCGCAGTTTTTTTTCGCGTTCTGCTCAAGAGCCTCGGCGTTGCTGATAAAATTATCACGTCTTGTTTTGGTCTCAGCCTCGAGGGCATTTAGTTCGGATTGGTATTGGGTTTGAATTTTTTCCAGGCGGTCCTGATACTGTTGCCGGGCCGTATCCCTGTGGCCCTGTAAACGCGACTCGATTTTTTCCCCGGCTTTTCCAAACTTTTCCTCTGCCACCTTTTTGGCGGTATGGTATTGTGATTCGACCTGAGATTCGGCAGGGGCGACAACCGCCGCCGAGAGCTTGATCATCTCCCGCAACATGGTCCGCTGCAGATTGCGGTAATCACTATCGATTACCGGGGTCGCGTCTTGTAAATACTGTTCAAGATAATCCGTCATTACCTATGCTCCGAACGCCGGTCATGCGGGCCGACTTTGGGGCTATCCGCGATCGCCGATCATTTGCAATCACTTTGAAGGTGGCTAATCATGGCGTCAATATGCTCCATTGCCATCTGCGTCATGCGGAGTTCTGTCTGCAGCGGTGAAAGATATTTTTTTTCAAATTGCCTGGCGTTTTCGTCCCGCCAGGTCTCCCTGATCCGCTGCCAACCGGCGAACAGGTCCTTGCCCGCACGGGAGAGTTTCATATAGCTGCCACTAACACTCATTGTCTCTTCCTCAATACCAGATCATTCATCTTTTTCCAGTGCGATTTAACCATCTAATGTTACTTGTTATTGCCCGTCCAGACAACCTTATCGTGCGGATCGATGATCGCCTCGATCGAATCGCCGTCCAGTACAACCAGGTACCCTACCGGTAACATAAGAATCTCAACAAGGTCGCCTCGCAGGTCCAAAAAATCGCCGAGCCGGACAGCTTCACAGTCGAGCGATTCTTTATTGTCATTGTCAATAATACCGACGTACCAGCCACAATCGTCAGGGCTGCATGGGTCGGTACGTTCCAGGTAAATTCGCCGATGGTCTGGGCTGGACCCGGCGATCACAATCTTATCATCGGCTGATATGGGCACAGGCTCAACACCAATCTCCTCTATCAGCTTACGGGCAGGCGGTTTGATGGCAGGGCCGCTGAGCCATGGATGGATCACACTGCCCACCTGCACCTGGCTGCGTACAGTCGCCAGCGGGGTCATTTTACGCAGGGCCGCGTAGCTTTTCGCCGCCCCGGTGGTCTGCGGGATGGTTTTCTGCGGTGTCGGGGGCACATCTTCAGATGGGACGGGACTGTCGCAATAGGGCTGCTCCGCTGGTACCGCAGCGCCGGGCGGCGGGGTCAGGGCCACGTAAGATTCCAGCGAATCTATCATTTTGTCCATCTGGGCGCGAGCGTTGGGAATCTCGGCATCTATTATATGGCCCAGTCCCTGTACGCGTCCTTTGTACATGGCGGCTTCCTTTTCAAATTGCTGAGTCCAGCGCCGAACCTTCTCCAATTTTTCCTGGGCCTCCTGAAGTCGTCTTTGGGCGGCGGCAACTGCCCTTTTCTCGTCGATATGTGACTGTTGCGACATAAGGGAAGACTCTTCGAAATTTTTTTTATAGCTCAGTGCCGATCTGGCACGTGCTAACTGCTCTGCTCGCTGGCGTACCTGAGCTTTCCAATACGCGTTCTGATCCTGTTTAAGCCATATAATCGTGCGCTGAATCTCCGAATTGGCCTCATCCAGTGCCGTCGATACTGTCGCGGAAAACGTACAAAGAGATGCCCTGAACTCCTTGAGTGTCTCGACCGAACCAACTCTGGCAAATCTGCTCATCCCGGAATCCTAGTGTTGCTGAAGATAATCTTCAATGTGACGTGCTTTCTTCACGAGGAACGAGACATGACATCCAGACGACTCCAAAAATCGGCCTAGCGATTTCATCGTCTGCTCGAACTCTTGGGCGAATTTGTGTTGTTCCTGATCGTGCCAGGTTTTCTCAAGGCCGACTAAACGGTAGTGCAGTTTATTCATCAGAGACTCCAATTCGCCGTTGAACTGGTTCAGGTCCCGTGCGAAGCGTCTCAACTCAGCGGGGTCAACATGGGCTTTAGCCATAATCACCTCCACGTTTGCGGTTGCGATTTGTCAAATCAGACAACCGATTCCATCCACTGTCCATACCTCTGACAGGTTTTTAATGCCTTCTCGGACGGGCAACATCATTAGTGAAAACCACTTGCGCACTGGCATGGGTTTATCCAAATTCATAGTAACAGATTCTACCGTCGTAGGCAACCGTACATCTGTTGTGGCAGCGATTCCGCAAATGGGCATTTGTGACAAGGTGGGCATTTTTGAACAGTTGCAAAGTGGCTAAATATCGATTTAGCAGATAGTTATGGCCAAAAAAGGCTTTCATTTTTATCGTATGTTCAACCGTATTTTCTAGCTAACATCCTTATACTAAAGAGGTTAGGGACATTTGTCGGCAAAATACATAGTCCGTAATATTATTTTTTTTCTTCTTGTCACGTATGGTTTCTGTGGTATCCTGCCGTATGTTTAAAATTTATACGAGGTGTTGCGCCCAGTAAAATTACGACCACTTGCATATTGTAACTTCTTTTACTGCAGGATGTTACGATAAAACTACGACGGATTGCAAGTGGAATATCCGATATATGATGTCTTGAGTGCATAGGAACTTGTTCCTATGCTTACGTTTTCTCAATGGGTTAACACAATACCGTTGGCTTGACAAAGTGGTTTTGTGTGCCGTTGTCACCCCCTCCGGCGAAAGCTGGACTTGTTTTGGAAGAGAATTATGAACACACCTGCCACCACCACAGATATTGCTACCACCGGCATAACTCGCTACAAAGTACTTGTCGGCGCCATCATCGTCCAATTGATACTGGGTACCGTTTATGGCTACAGCATCTTTTGGGAACCGCTCGACGCTGAGATATTCCCTCAGGTCATTACCCAAGCACAAAAAGCCGAATTAGAAGCTGATGGTAAGGATACCAGTACTTATACCATCGTTGCCGACGAACAAGCCGTTGCCGACCAGCATAACGACCAAAAGAGTTATCTCAAGTACGCTTTTTCTATCTGTATCCTCTCTTTTGCTGTAGTTATGGTCATCGCCGGCAGGATACAGGACATCAGGGGACCTCGGTTTACCGCTATTATTGGGGCAATTCTCATGGGAGGCGGTTTCCTCGTGGCTGGGGCAATGCTGGGCAATCGTTGCGTCAGCAGCTACAGCGAGTTCGGTAAACTGTTCATTCTTTGGGCAACCATCGGTTTCATTGCCGGTGCTGGTATCGGTTTCGCTTATGTCTGTCCCATTGCCGCCCTGGTTAAATGGTTCCCTGAAAAAAAGGGACTGGTTTCTGGCTTGGCCGTCGCAGGGTTTGGCTTTGGGGCATATCTGTTTACGGGACGGCAGCTCGGAGCTTTGGGTTATATTGAAGAACATGGCATAAATCAGTTCTTTACTATCCATGGTATCATCTGTCTGATCGGCATTATTATTGGCGCCTTGTTACTCAAGAATCCTCCAGGAACTATTACCACTAAAAAGGTAATAGCCGATTCGAACTGGCAGGATACCATTCGCCGACCGGCTTTCTACATTTTATGGCTGATGTTTTTCAGCGGAGCAATGGCAGGCCTGATGGTGATCGGCATAGTGAAGGGTTTCGCAGGTGGCCAACTCGTCGCAGCGGCCAAAGCGAGCGGCCTGACTCTCGATGCCGACGCTACTAAATCGCTCATGCTTGAGGGTGCGGCAGCGGTGGGTTGGTTGGCTATATTTAATGCTGTGGGACGTATCTTTTGGGGTTCAGTTTCTGACAAGATCGGCCGTACCATCGCTTTTGTGGCTATGTTCGCCCTTCAGGCGGTTATGCTGTTCTTGTTAAGTAGAATGGATACTAAGTTGACCCTGGCGGTGGGCGCCTCAATTGTCGGTTTCAATTTCGGTGGCAATTTTGCCCTGTTCCCCTCAGCCACCGCCGACTTATTCGGCGCCAAAAACCTCGGTGCCAACTACGGATGGGTATTCACTTCCTATGGGATAGCCGGCGTAGTTGGTATTGCCGCCGGCAACAAAGCCATGGCAATAACCGGCAGTTATACTGCTGCGTTCATATTTGCAGCAATATTGTGCCTGATCTCGGCCGCTATGGCTATCGGCCTGAGAATCTCACAGAAACGCGTCCAAACACAATAATCGCGTGCAATTAAAATATCCAGATTAGTCCGGCTCGGACCAGTTTTTCCGCTGTTGGTATGCTTCGGCAAATCGTTGGGCCTGCTGGCGAACCCAGTTCCAGTCGTCCGCCGCGAGCCTGTCTTTGTCAAATAACGGACTGCCGACGCCAAACGCATCAGCCCCGCAGTCCAGGTATTCTTTCAGATTCTCTACCGAGACACCGCCGGTAGGCATCAGCTTGACCTGTGAAAACGGACCTTTGACCTCTTTGATATAAGATGGACCGAACCGATTGGCGGGAAAAACCTTGACCATGTCTGCACCCAACTGCCAGGCACGGTATATCTCAGTTGGACTAAGACCACCGGGAAAAACAGGAACACCTCTGCCTTTACAAGCCTTGATCACTTCCGGGTTGACAACAGGCGTAACGATGAATTGGGCGCCCGCCTCCAGTGCAGTCTCAAGCTGTTCCAGCGTACAAACGGTACCGGCCCCAACGTTCATGGTTTTTCCAGCCGTTTCCCTCGCCAGTTTTATCAGCCCACCGGCACCATCGGTATTCATGGTGATCTCAACATTGCGCAGCCCGCCCCGGGCGGAAGACACAACCGCTTTTTCCACCACGTCGGCATCGAACCCACGCAAAATGCCTACGATAGGCAACTCATTAAAAATGTGCCACGAAAAGCGTTCGTCCATAAATAACAAATCCTCCGTACTTGTCGATTATGTTGATTGTTTGCTGGCACGGTGGCGGAGATAACTGGTGATGAAATCATCCAGTTCGCCGTCAAGAATGGCCTGCGGATTGCCCGCCTGATGTTCGGTACGATGGTCCTTGACCATCTGATAGGGCTGCATGACATAGCTGCGTATCTGATTTCCCCAGGCGATTTCCCCTTTTTCGCCGTAGAGTTTGGCAATTTCACTATCGCGTTTCTGCTGTTCCAGACGCTCGATCTTTGCCTTTAGCAGAGCGAAAGCCACCGCCCGATTTTGATGCTGGCTGCGTTCCGAAACACAACCGACTACGATACCGGTAGGTTTGTGCAATATCCGCACTGCGGTGGCGACCTTGTTGACGTTTTGTCCGCCGGCCCCGCTGGCCTTGCAGTAAAGGTCCATTTCGATATCCTCCGGGCGAATCTCCACCTCAGCGATCTGCCCGTGATCAGGCAAAACATCCACAGCGGCAAAGCTGGTATGCCGTCGTTTGGCAGCGTCAAACGGACTGATGCGGACCAGACGATGCACACCCGTCTCACAGGAAAGATAACCGAAAGCATAAGGACCCAAAACATGCAAGGTAATCGAACGGATGCCCGCCTCCTCACCGGCAGTCAGATCAACCTGCTCATATTTGTAACCGTTTCGGTCAAAGTAGCGGGTGTACATACGCAGTAGTATATTGGCCCAGTCACAGCTTTCCGTACCGCCGGCGCCAGCGTGAATACTGAAAAAACAGTCGCACTGATCGTTTTTGCCGCTCAGCAGCGCGGTCAGTTCTACCTTCTCGACCCGCTCGCGTATCCTCTCCAGTGCCCCGGCCACCTCCGCCCTGGTCTGGTCATCGTCTTCCTGTTGAGCCATCTCCCAGAGTAAATGCAACTCTTCAATCTCCCTGCAGACCTTCTCTATAGGATCAATAACCGCTTTTAACCCCTTTAACTGCCCAATAGTCTGCTGGGCGCTCTCGCAGTTGTCCCAGAACCCCTTCCGACTCATACGTTTTTCCAACTGTGCCAATTCACTTTTTTTGTTAGGCAAGTCAAAGAGAGTCCCGAATCTTGACGATCCGGGACAATAAGTCGGTCAAAACACCTGGAACCTGTTCGTAAGTTTCCATAAACAGCTCCAACAGTTATGGTTAATTCTCATCGGTGCCACGGGCAACCCGAAGCGGCCGATCCTATACCCTTTCATATTATAGGGTTACGCCAACCAGGTCAATCAGAAATCTCCTTGACATAATCTGCGTGATCAGTTACCATCCAACTATAGAATAACCTGGAATAAGACTGAGCCCTGACATAGAATCGACGTGAATCTATGCAACCTGCCCTTTGCATCAGAGGCAACTTTACCTGACGGATGCAGAAAATCCTGACAACTTTTTTTGTATTGCCTTGGAATCAAAGGAGTTACACAAAAACGAAGTCGCAAGCTCAAATGGAATTACCATGAATATAATTTGCACTACAAGTCGGCCCACAAAACCATTATTACGAATCATCATCGTTATGCTGCTGCTGGGCCTGATCCCCAGTGCCGCAACGGCAAAAAAAATCGAAACTAAAATCGACTTCGTACGACAAACCAGCGTCCTCGGCGACCAGCACATAGAAATAATCACCGGTTTCGTCAACGAGCAGTTTGACGCTATGCTGACCGTAAGTGATGCATCAGAGTCGTCTGAGCCGGTTCGCAAACTCGTCAGCAATGTTGCCAGTGAAGTAAAGCGGGATGAGGTAAGAAAAATTTATTCGAATCACTTTTCCACCGCCGTAAAAAACGCCTATATTCGGATTTCACCCCAACTTAACGCCTTAACCGACAAGAAGCTTGCCCAACGCATAAAAATATCCGCTACCGCAGCCCTGGCATACACCGACAATATCAATGTGATCGAAGACCTTGTGGCACTGCTGAAAGACGAAGCCCCGGAGATACGCTACTGGGCCGCCAGAGGACTGGCTATGCCCGAAATACAGCAATACCTGACCTCGAACGAACCACAAGCAAGCTCATCGGCACAAAACGTACTGGCGGAGCTGGGCAACTGCCTGAAGAAGGAAGACTCACCACTGGTAATATCTCAGATCGTAGCTGCTGCTCCTGTTCAAATCGGAGGCGTCCAACTGCTGCAGGATTGCATAGCTAAACGCATCGAACAGTATCAAAACTGGACGGTAAACAACGAACTGTCGGACTACGGAATCTTCCGCAAAATATCCGTAATTATCAACAGCAACCTCCTGGCAGACAACAAAAACCTCGAAACAAAGCTGATCCAAAACGCAATCGAACTGTTTTCTGTCGCCTATCAACGCTATACCAAAGGCATGAGCTACAGTGAGTCGGAAGGCTCTGTCGTTGAACTACTGACCGAAACAAGCTCCAAAGAACTGGCAACACTGTTGATCGAAGCGGAAGCAAGTTTACTCCTTGTCAGTAGAAGCCCCAGAATCGCCAGCTTCGACAACTTCCTGCCGCAAAAAAACTGGAAAAGATTAGAGGTATATTACAAGTACCTCCTGCGGGACGTTAATGACCGGTTCAGCATATACCCGGAGGGGAAAAGCGAACCTGAACTGCCGACCGTCTCCGATCCGCCCGCCAAAATTATAGAACGTGCTAAGAACTTAAAGCAGGTCGAATTAGACCTGTCGTAAAAAAACCGGATAAAGATAAAAAAAACAACGACTACCGACACCGCCGCCGCTATATTAATAGCAACTCAGCCTCATTGTGTATAAGTATATGGTCTGCTATGAAACGAGCTATTGCGGTCTTTGTAGTATTTTTGCTAATGGCGGTGTTTGCGTTCATCTCCATTCATGGCCGATCCATGCCTATGGCGGATTTCACCTACGCCATCGGCTTCGCCGTCAAAACGCTCGACCCGGCAAGGGCACAATGGACCGACGAAATTCGCCTGGCCCAGGGCCTCTGGGAAGGACTGACCAGTTATCACCCCGAAACGTCCACTCCAGTCCCGGGTGTGGCCAAACTGCCTCCGATGATCAGCCCGGACGGGTTAACCTACACCTTCGAGCTTCGGACCGATGCCAAATGGTCCAACGGCGATCCAGTCACCGCCGATGATTTCGTTTACGCCTGGCGACGGGCCATCGAACCGGGCACCAGCCGCGTTTATGCCTTTCTGATCACCGACAACATCGCCGGGGCAAAAGCCTACAGCAATTGGCGTAATCAGGCGGTACATACCTTGATGATCCTGCGCAATCTGGCCGAAAATAGCCCAATCACACGTGAGGACGAGCAATTTATCAAGTCGTTGAATCTGCTCGGCAGTGACCGGGGAAAACCCGATTGGTCGGAAATCGCCCGACAGTTTCGTCGTCGGCATCTCGAACAAATGGAACAGGAATTTGACAAAGTGGCTGTCAAGGCGATCGACGAGCATCATTTACAGGTAAGCCTGGTCCGGCCGACAACGTATTTTCTCGATCTGACGGCTTTCACCACATTTATGCCCGTCCACCGCGAGTCCATAGAAAAATTACGGATAAAAAATGATCCGGCCCTTACCTGTCTTACCATGTGGGCTTACGATCCGCAGTGGACAAAACCCGATTATCACCGTAACGGTTATCCCGGACTGGTGAGCAATGGTGCGTTTACGCTGGCTCAATGGCAGTTCAAACGATATATGCTCATGAAGAAAAACCCCTGCTACTGGGACCGGCAAAACGTTAAGTCCGACAGTATTATGGTGCGGATCATTACCGAACCGAGTACCGCATTCCTCGCCTACGAACGTGGTGATCTGGACTGGATCAAGGACCTTACCCCATTGAATTTCGCCCCTGCACTGCTCGAGCAGATGCGCCTCGGCGTACGTCGGGACATTCATTTGTCCCTGGCATTCGGCACGTATTACTACTATTTTAACTGCAGCGACCGCTTGGCAGACGGTTCGCCAAACCCATTCGCCGACGCCCGCGTACGGATGGCATTCAATCTGGCCGTGGACAAACAGGCAATAGCGGATAAGGTCAAAAAAATAAGCAGTCCACCGGCTCGGAACTTCGTACCCCCCGGCAGCATCGAGGGATACTACTGCCGGCCTGGACCTGACTACAACCCGTCAAAAGCCAGACAGATTCTCGCCGAGGCAGGCTATCACAACGCCCACCCTCTGCCCTCCGTCGAAATATTGTTCAATACCGACGGCGGCCACGAAAACACCACTGAGGCCATCGCTCAAATGTGGAAAAAACACCTCAACGTTAACGTAATCCTCAAAGGCAAGGAAGTAAAAACCTTCGATGAGGACCGGACTAATCATCGCTTTATGGTGTGCCGTGGGTCGTGGTATGGCGACTACGCCGACCCGACTACTTTTCTGGATATCCTGACCACCGGTAACGGCCAAAACGACGCCGCCTTTTCTCATCCCGAATACGACCAGTTGATGCACCGCGCAGCCACCTGCGACAATGCCGAAAAACGACTGCAATTCCTGGCGCAGGCCGAAGAAATACTCCTCCACGAACAAGTCCCCATCCTGCCGATCTATTACTATGTCAACGTAATGGCTTACAAAGACCGGATCAAAGGCATATATATGAATCCACGCGATTTGCACCCATTCAAGTACATTTATGTGCAAAAGTGAATCCTGTTGCGGAATCTGCCGATTATGGTAGCATAAAACGCTTGTAGCTTAGCCCGGCCTATGTTGGGAAGATGCAATCGAAATGTTTTATTAATGGCAATGACACGCAGAAAACATCAGCGGAAACGGACCGACGCCGAGCCAAAGTCTTCCCTTGACGAACCAAAAGGGTGGTGGCTGTGTGGTCGGTATTGGATATGGGGGGCGATTCTGGCGGTTATGGTGTTGACGGCAATTGTCCGCATTAACCTTTTGGAGGTTCCCCTGGAGCGTGACGAAGGAGAATACGCCTACGCGGGCCAACTTATACTACAAGGTCTGGCTCCATACGAACATCTGTATAACATGAAGATGCCAGGTATTTACGGTGCTTACGCCTTGATTTTAGCTGTTTTCGGCCATACGCACGGCGGCATTCACCTGGGATTGATGGTGATTAATGCGGCCAGTATTGTACTGATGTTTTTTCTGGGCAGACGGTTGTTGGGACCGGTTGGCGGGGTCGGTGCGGCTGGCGCGTTTGCGGTGGCCTCCGCGAGCCAATCAGTGCAGGGCGTTTTCGCTAACGCCGAACATTTCGTTATTCTTCCCGCATTGGGAGGTATTGTGCTGCTGCTGTGGGCGATCGAGGTCAACAGGCTTCGGCTTTTGGCCGGTGGAGCGGTATTGCTGGGACTTTGCTTCCTTATGAAGCAGCATGGCGCCGCATTTATTGCCTTTGGGGGGTTGTATTTACTTATTTGCGAGCTGCGCCGACGTCCGTTCAATGGGAAGATATTTACGGTAAAAGGTTTAATATTTTTGGTGTGTGCATTACTGCCTTTTGGATTGACGTGTCTGATTTTCCGGTGGGTGGGCGCATTTGATCGGTTTTGGTTCTGGACATTTGACTACGCGCGCGAATGTGTTTCAGCCAATTCGCTGGAGATGGGATTGGAAAACTTTAAAAGTAACGCGTTGAAGATTTTCGAGTCGTCCATGCCGCTTTGGATTACGGCGGGCCTTGGCCTGACGGCATTGTTGTGGAGCAAAAGCATCCAGCGGCAGAGTTTGTTTGTGGGAGGATTTTTGCTTTTTTCGTTTCTGGCCGTTTGCCCGGGTCTTAATTTTCGGCCACACTATTTTGTCCTTTTTCTGCCTGCGGCGGGGTTGCTGGTAGGAGCAGCGATCAAGGGCATTTATGAACTGGGGGTAGGCGGGCGAATGTCGCTGGCGAGCCGGGCAATGGCAATTTTATTAGGTCTGGCAGCAATAGCACACGGGGTGTGGTATCAGCGAGCTTTCTTTTTTGCCGATGATCCCGCCGAAGTGTCACGCACGATCTACAAGGGTAATCCGTTTCCCGAATCGCTGGAAATCGCCCGGGTTATTAAGGAAAACACAACTAAAGACGACCGTATTGCCATTATCGGTTCGGAACCACAAATATACTTTTATTCGAACAGGCGGGCAGCTACCGGATATATCTATACTTACGCCTTGATGGAAGATCATCCCTACGCTTTGAAAATGCAGCAGGAAATGATCCGTGAAATAGAGGCGAATAATCCGAAATTCGTGTTGTTTGTGCGTATTTCGACTTCGTGGCTGGTGCGGCGCAAGTCGGAAAAATTGATATTTAATTGGTTTGAACAATATTGTCAGAATAATTATACTATATATGGCATGATTGATATCAGGCCCCAGGAAAATACGGTATATCGATGGGGCGAGGAAAATTGCCGAGGCTATGATCCCCGCTTGGATTGCGAGATCGCGGTTTTTAAGAGAAAAATTTGAAGAAAAAATTAGTGGAGCAGTCTCAAAGTGCCTTAAAAGGGAGCTGACAGATGAATGCCTTTTGCAAACGTTTATCGATGGGATTGGTGGTTGTGTTCGTGGCTTCAATTTTCGGCTGCAGCAGTCGGCTGGAGACAATGCGGCAGCGTCTGGGAATGTTGAGTGATCCGCAACTGGATGCGGCAATTCGCCGAAACATCACCGCCATCGGTGGAACAGACGTATGGTCCGGGGCCGTACGTATTGACGGCAAAGCGATCGCTACAATATACGAAGCCGACGGCAGTAAGTCTATGATCGAACAGCAACATCAAATCGTCAGCGATGAGACAGTTGCCGTTTCGGTGGTCAGCGATGAATCAGGGGGCAAACTTTGGGAGCAATTGGATCACGACGGCGTGGTTAAGGTTTTTCGTGCCGGCGCCGAAGAAACGGGGGTGGAGGACGATAAGGTCGAGTTGTTCGGGGCAAAGATCAAATTGTTTTTGCAGGGCCAGGCGATGACCGGGGCCGCCTCGTTGCTACGGGAGGGGTTGGACCTGCATTACGCAAAGCTGGAGCGTCAAGGTGGCAGACTGAGCCACAAAGTGGAGATCACTGGTCGGCTGCTGAGACGGGATGATGCGACGGGACCGGTGGTCGATGATCTGCTGGTAATGTGGTTTAACGGTGAAAGTTATTTGTTGGAGCAGTTGTGGTTGCGCTATCAAAAACCACATCAACCGGACGAGTTTGGATATATGGCGGCGTACGTTGGGGACTATGAAACAACGCCCGAAGGACTGACCCTGCCGCGCCGGATAGACTTTGTTCCCAGCGATCAGTATCAGCAATTCAGCCAGCGATACATTATAACGGTGGAATTTCAGCAATTACACGCGACACAAGAACCACCAGGGAAGTGAACCGGAACATCTTTGAAAAAGCTGCTGAAATTTGAGCGATGACAGTACTGTTGTGTTGATCCAATGAGAAAACGTAAGTCGAAGACAGATTCCGATGCGCACAAGTTGCTGCGAATAGGCCAGGCGGCCGAGGCGGCAGGGGTATCGAAACAGACTTTGCAGTATTACCTGATGGTAGGGTTGCTGGAGCCGTGCGGACGTACGCCCAGCGGTCAACAACTGTTCGACTCCAAAAATATCGAAAGAATCCAACTAATCAAAAGGCTCAACGAAGGCGGTTATCCGCTGCGCGAGATTCGCGAGATATTCCTGCGTGGTAAAGAAGTAAAAAAACTATAAAGCCGGGCAGACTTATAAGCGATTGGTATATTGCCTACTATTGGTTGTTTTCGTTGGGCTGGGATAAATCCTCCTGCAGCATGGCTTTTATGTGCTCTTCGAAAAGGGGCGACTGGGAGGGGTTCTTAAAGAGATTGCTCTTTGCCTTTTCCTGGTCTGTAATTTTGTTCAGTTCCATATCTTTCATGGCTACATGGGGGGTCAGGAAGATCAGCAGTTCAGTTTTTTGTTTTTCCGTTTCGCGGCGTTGAAACAACAGGCCCAGCAGAGGAATGTCTCCGAGCAGCGGTACCTTTTTGATGCTTTCGGTTTCTTTGTCCTGGACCAGGCCGCCGATGACGATGGTCTGGCCGTCCCGGATGGCAACTCGACTTTCGGCGGATCGCTTGGCAAAGACGGGAGCGTCAACTGTTTCCGATATAGGTACGGTGATGCCAGTAATGGCGGAGATTTCCGGTTTGACATCCATAATGACCAGTCCTTCGGGATTGATGGAAGGCGTCACTTCGAGAATAATGCCGATGTCTTCATATTCGATCGTGTTTCTCGTCTGGCCGGTTTCTGTATAGGTGGTATTGCGGATGAACGGTACTTCTTCGCCTACATTTATGGTTGCCGTCTGGTTGTTGCTGGTCAGGATGTACGGCCGTGAGAGGATGTTCAGTTTGCCTTGGGTTTCCAGGGCTCGCAGCGTTACGTCCAGATCACCCTGGATACCTGCGACTACCAGTCCACCGGTCTGAGCGGCTATGTTGAAGTCGGTGGATGTGGTGATGCTGTTTCCGGTATGGGTGATGTTTATCATGGAAAACTCGGTGCCCAGATCAAGCGATTCGTCGTGAGTCACCTCGGCGATCAAGACCTTGATGAGTACCTGGGGGACGGGTTTATCCAGCTCGGCGATGATCTTTTTGACCTTGTCGAAGTTTTTGGAAGCGGTGATCACCAGCAGTGAGTTAGTGTCCTCGTCCGACTCGAAATAAACCTGGCCGGCCAGGTTGCCCGCCCCTGAAAGTGCCGATGATCCGGAAGATCGCCCGCCGAAGCCCCCTGACCGGCCGCCGAATCGACTACTGCCGCCACCACCTCTGCCCAAACCGCCGCCAACACCACCGCCCTGATAGAGCAACTGAGCCATTTGCTGGAAAAGATTGTTCATTACATCCTTGAGATTTTCCGCCTGGGCGTTCTGCAATGGATATACCATGACAGATTGTTCTTCCAGGGGGTTGGAGTCGAGTTCCTTTACCACTGTTTCTATTAACTCCAGGGTCTCGGCGGGGCCGGCGACTACGAGGGTATTAGTGTATTCATCGGCTGATGCGACTATTCTTGTTGCCGGAGATGCCTCGTCCTGCGATTCATCGCCGCCCCGTCCTCTTGACCCGCCCCTGTCACGAAATGACATCATTCTTTCTATGGGGCTTGTGCCCTGTTGGTTCCGGCGGGAACTTCGTTGCTCGTCAGGCTGAAAAACTTCGTTGATCAACCGTGCGGTGTTGGTAGCGTCGGAGTATTTCAGGCGAAAGACTTTGACTTCGGCGATGGCGGACATTTGGGTATCGAGAGCGCGGACGATTTCGATAAACCGGCGCACATTGGCGGTGGTGTCGGTGATGATCAGGGCATTGGTTTCGGCGTTGGCGGCAAGGTCGGCATACGAAGGAACCAGATCGGCGAGCTCTTCCTTGAGCTTGACGGCGCTTGCGAAACGAACCGCAATCACATGAGTTACCATATCATCGCCGGGAGTAACTTTTTCGGGATCGTTGCCTGACTGTACCGGGATGTTCATTTTCTTAGCCTCATCGAGAGGCACAATCTTGAGGGTTCTGCCCATCTTGATGGCGGCGTAGTTTTCCTTGACCAGGGCACTATTGATCAAAGATACGACTTCCTCGATTGTCATTGGCTGACGACTGATAATCGTCAGGCGGCCATCGATGTCGGTATCGCTGACTATTACCAAACCGACCACTTCGGAGAGGTGCTCGAGGATGGTTCCGAGCGGAGCGTTCTTGAAATTCAGCAGAATACCGTCACCGTCATCGGGCACAATAGTTATTTCAGCAATGGTGGTCGTCTCGGGTGCGGTCACATTGTTGGGATCGGAGGGAGCGGCCGGTATGTCGGTGGGGCTGGCAGCCTTGGGAGTCTGGGCAGTGGCCTCATTTGGGGCAGTAGCCTCATTTGGGATGGTAGCCTCATTTGGAGTAGTGGCCAGCGGTTCTTCCTGGGCAGCGACAGGTTGGAACAGGGACCAGGTCTGGGCCAAAACAGCTATTGTAATGATAATTAAATTTTTCATCAGTCTCATTTCCTTTGAAAGTCGGTTGTATAACATGGAGCGGCAAGAGCCGCAACCAAACATGCCTAAGCTTGCTTATTCCTTGTATAATCTTCGCGTAAACATGCCACCGGTTTTGTTTTACTGGAGTTCTCCTTTTCTCCTTTCGAGCAGCTTTTTCAAAATATCATTCTGTTCCTCTGAGCTTTCCGCACCGGCATCTGAATTTGTTGTAGTGGCAGGTTCGGATGATGTTTTCGCCCGATCGGATGATGTTTTCGCCCGATCGGATGATGTTTCCACCTGATCGGATAATGTTTCGGTCTGGTTGATAAGGTCATCGAAAGTGACAGAGGGAGTATAAATTTCACCCTGCATATTTTTACCAATTTCAACTTTTTTTACGTTCTTTTTTATTTCAAATTCGACGTAATCGAGGGTAATGTTTTTTATTTTACCTTCGGCAACGCTATCGCCGATTCGGTACATTTTTGTTTGGCCGTCGCGGGTGTTTTCCAGGAATGCGACATATTCTTTTGACCATCGGCTGATTCCTCGCAGGATAAACTCTTCATGGGTGGATCGTTGCACAATGTTTTTCGGGTTTTCGTCACGTTTATCTGCTTTTCGGCTGCGATTGCGGGAGAAGATGTTTCGTTCTACGAGTATGCCATACTTTTGGTAAAACCCATTTTCCCCACGTGGTGTTGCGCCCCGGGCCAGCGCGAAACCCGGTCCTGACAACAGCACAGCCATACATAAAATGAGAAGATATTTTTTCATTGTATATTTTCTCCTGGGGAGGATGGAAGGTTTTCGCTTGTCGGCGTGTCAGTCTGGGTGGTGAAATAAATTGCCGAAATACGCAGTTGAACTGACATATCGTCGCCGCTCTCGCGTCGTGAGCCGATCTGCAGATCTTTAATCCGAAGCGGCAGTGATGTAGCCTCCACCTGCCAGAGAAACTCTCCCAGTGCACTCATCGAGCCGGTGCCGGTGACCAGAAAGGTAATTTCGTGCAGTTTACCCTCGCCGTTGATGTGGTCCGGCTTAACTGAGGCCAGGGTTACTCCGTGCTTTTCGGACCAGTCACGCAGGGCATGGAGGACTTTGCTTTCCGTTTTCGACGCGTCATTTTGCAGGCCGCCGTCAACCATATCCTGCCATTTTCGTTGCATCAGTTTTCGTCTGTCGAAAAGACTGCCGGTCTGGGCCATTTCGCCGTCTAACCGTTGACGGTCGGAGTGTACCTGTGAGCGAGCATCCAAAAACGGGTTTACAGCGTATCGGTCAATTACGAGTGTTGCGAGGACCGCAATCGTAACAAAAACAATGCCTCGTTCGCGTCTTGAAAGTACCACAGATCTAATTCCTGTTGTTAAAAGAAAAATCGATAGCAAAAGCGATGTCTTGTGAATCTCTTCCGGTGCCTCGCATATAGAGCATCTTGACGTTGGAAAAGCAGTCATTTGCCTTGAGTTTGTCCAGGACCCCAAGAACGTCGGTTTCGTTGATAGACTGACCGGAGATAATTCCTCTCATGTCTTCGCGCAAAACCAGATTTGTCGCCCAAATATTGCCTTCCTGGGGAAACGCCAGTGTCAGTTCGCGCAGACAATCGAGAGTCTGGTATCTGCCGGAATACCAGGTACGCGCAAAAGAAACCTTTTCAACCATATTCTGAGCCGCGGCGATATCTTCCTTCATCTGTTCCAGTTGCCCGGTCAGGACGGCAACTTGCTGTTTGTCGTTTTGCCAGTCCCAGAACAAAGACAGGCCGCACAACGATACTGCTGCGCCGACGATCATTGCCCACAACAGTTGTTTTCGCCGCGGACTTTTCTTTTTCGGGCTGATGCGGGAATTCAGGAAATCAATGGGTAGCTGTCTGGCTTGGCCCGGCGACAGGGCCAGGCCTGCTGCGGCGCTGAAATAACCGTCTGTCGGCTGCTGCGTGGAAATTGTTTTATCAAGTGCAAATTCTTCACGCCCGTTATGCACTTCAACGGATCGGGGAAAACATTGTTCCAGTTGTCCGATCGCCTCGTCATCGAGACCGACCTCGTCCCAGAAGACTAATTGTTGCGGGTCGGTGGGATTTTCGTCATAGGGTATGGCTGGCAGTGATCGCTGAAGTTGCAGTTTGAGTGATTCCATGGCTATATCGGGGTCATTCCCGATGGAAGCGGCCAGAGACAGATGTTTCATCAGATGAAAACCATTACTGTTTTCGGCTACAAATTCAGCGTAATTCGGTCGAATATACAGTGTGTAATGCCCCGGGGAATGTGCCGCCGGCCTAAAAACCCGGCTCAGCGTCAGAGACGACGAAGTAACGGACAAAACATTAAGCCCGGCCGTCCGAGCGGTGGCGACAACCATGTTCATTTTCTGTTGCATGGTCGCT
Organism: uncultured Pirellulales bacterium; assembly: GCA_964537505.1. GTDB lineage: Bacteria > Planctomycetota > Phycisphaerae > Sedimentisphaerales > SM23-30 > DAINBT01. The sequence continues at coordinate 16,059 of CAZICK010000023.1, read as the reverse complement.
ATAAGAAGCAGGCTGTGATTTTCTGTGGAGTTGTTCATGTCAGTGTAGTCAAACACCAACTTGTTGAGGTCCATGGAAAATTCCCGTTCCGCCTGCAGCTTTAGAATGTTGGACAATGATTCCGTATCGGTTGGGGGCAGGTGTTTTTTGTGAACGATCAGCCATTTGGCAGGAAGGCCAATGAGGGCGTTTTTGGCCGTGAAATGACTTTTTCGCAAAAACTGATTCAGCAAAAGGCCCAGACGGTTCGGCTCATTATAAGAGACATCCTGTGGCAATATGAATTCACCGGCACGTTTGATCTCGTTTCGTTGTGTGCTTATGCGGCTCTCAACGATGAGGATACGATCTTCCTCAATAGCCAGTCCCAGAATTTTTCGAGCCCTTGACATCATTATTATAAACTACTTCCCATGTTTGTTGTTAATCCTGCTTGTCCCAGGGAGTTGCCGCCGCGCAGCGATGCGACAATCTCAGGATCGAGCGGCCAACCCAAATGGGTCAGCGATTTCCAGTACAAAACGAGTGATGTGTTGTTTTGCGTAGCTACTACAGCTTTGTATCGCTGATAAGATCTTCCGTCACCGCTGATACTGACAATATCAGCGCAATGTTGAGACGATCGGACTGTAATATGACTGCCGACGGCAATGGCTTTTTCCTTCGGAAGGGCATCGGCGATCCATGCGATGGATTCCAACTCTTCCGCCTCGGCAGTGGAACGGTAGGATACAATCGCCTCGGCATCGCTTTCTTCCAGACCGGGCAAACAGGCAAGCACTTCAAAAGGGGCTGTGTTGACGTTGACCAGTCCGACTATCTCTTCGCTATTGACTGTGGTCAGCTTGTCGGCCATTTGTTTGAATTCGTCTGTTGTCAGGCCCGCACTGAAGTAGAAATCGAAAATATTGTCGAACAGCATTGCGCTACGCACGGTACTCATCATCTGGAAATACTTACTGCTGTCTGTCAGGTTCTCCTGCAGAAGTTTTGCCAGTTTCGATTGTTGTTGCATATTGTTGATGTTGATACGGTCTTCGCCGTCCCCGGTTTTATTGGCAGTCTTGCTGTAAACCGTTACGTAATCATAGAGTCCCCGGTCGAGCCGGCCGTTCTTGTTATCGGCCGGTGCGTTTTGTTCCGCGTCGTTTTCGTTGGCCTCGAGCACGCCATTACGGTTTGTGTCTTCGCCATAGAGTATCTCCGGCGAGGCTCCCTTTACAAGCAAAACCTCCTCTGTCGTCTCGAACGGCGAGTTTTTGCAATAATACGGTTCAGGCAGAAGCAGATAGTATTCGCTTTCCGCACCACCGGCGGTAACATTGCTGTCTTCATCCCGCCAGTCTATAATGGACGCGGCCAGCTCGGCGGTCATTCCGGGAAGCTTTAGAAGCATCTCCTGGGTGGCGGAATTCAAATTTATTTTGGAAGACTCGTCGCTGATTCCAAAGGAATGATTGCGGTCGTCGGTGAGATTCGGATGCAGAATCCAGAAGTAACCGCCGCCAAGCTCGATGCCTTCAAACGGGTTATTGCCTCCCGGCAGCATGGGCTGTGTTTCGCCGCTGCTCAGTTGAGAAAGAACAAACTGCAGGCCGCCTCTGGCGATGGACTCAGCCTGCAGAGAGGACAGATGGTTGGCCGAAGCGATGGCTTCCACTCGCATAGACCGGGAAAAAACCAGAACCAGACCGGCCAGGACCAACACGATCCACATCGCCACAATCAAAACGGTTCCGCTATGTGATTCTGGTTTTCGAGCGTTACGATATAAGGATGTATGTATGCCTTTATCGCTGCGAGGGTTGATTGTTTGAGTTTCTGATGTTTTTGTCTTCATTGGAAACACTATTCTCGCTGTTCGTTGGCGGGTGAACTGCATGGAATAACAAAGGTACGGGTGAGATGGTAATCTTGCTGCTGTGAAATTGTGTTGGTGTCGGTGTCGGCTGTTTCGATAGTAAGGGTGATCTCTACCGCCTGTGGCAGGGCATTCCCCTGCAAGACGGAATCCCAACTGTCCTGCCATTCGTATCCGTCAAAATATCCGAGATTAAACGATTTTACGCCGCGACAGAGGATTTCCTCGATTGGCTCAGGCGAACTGGACGCCAGCAGGTTCGTGGTGATTCGGCGAACGAGTACGTTTTCGTTGATACCAACAACAGAAGGAACCAATGCCAGCTCAACCTGGATAATATCGCAACCGGTTTCGCCGGGATAAGGCTTATAATTACTGGTACAGAACAGCAGACTGTCACTGTCATAGCCGCGATTATCCACCTGGTCTGTCCCGTAAAACTCTCTGGCCAGAATGCCTTTAGGTGGAAGAGCCGCTTCGATGTCCTGACGGGCAAGGCACAGCGCGATCTGGGCGCGACGAACTGGTTCCACCGCCGCTTCCGCTGAGCGTCTGGCCTTGAAGCCGATACGCAGGCTCCCATAGAGTGCCGTCGCCAGAACAGCCATCAGGGCCATAGCGGCAAGCAACTCGATTAGTGAAAACGCTTTTTGTCTGGTCTTTTTGCTCACGGTATTTCGGTTGGCTCCTGGACATATACCAACGTCGTTAGCCCGATGGTATGGGTCATCTGGCGGCGGTCCCATTGCACGTATAAATCCAGTTGTTTCAGGGTTGCCTCTGTCCAGTCTCTTATTTCGGTGTGCCATTGATATTCCGGCCAATCGGGGCCAAAATTTCCCGACTGATTGCCGTTGAGATAATCTTCGGTGACCAGCAGTTCCGTTAGCTTGGTCTCAGCCAGGCAGCATGCTTGAACCTGATCTCTTGACTGCCCGGCCATTTTCATCGCCAGGGAAAGCCCACCCATCGCAACCGGGATAATAATTGCTATCAGAACAAATGTAGCGAGGATTTCCAAAAGAGTAAATCCACGCCGCCGCCGGCTGTATGTTTTTGGTAATATTTTTTGCCTTGTTTTCATAACTCTCGGTTTTCCAGGGGCACAACCACATGAAAACGTTCGGTCGGGCACAAACAGACAATATCAAGAACATCTCCACGTCGATCGACAAGCCTGATGGTTCCTGTTTGGCAGCGTCCTTCCGGATAAAACTCGATGTAACTAGGAATAACGCTTTGTGGTGCTGCTCCCATATCTAATTTTGCGACGGTTTCGTTCGGCAGTGAAAAGAGACGTCCGAACTCGTTGTTCAGATCGCAAAACACTCCTTCTTCCTGAACGGTCAGCCAATAGGTCCCTTCTTCGGGGTCAAGGTTTAACCGGTACACCCGGCCCTGGGAGATCGCCTGGGTTTGGGCCAGGTTGGTCAGGGCAATGATCTGGGCCGCTGCGTCTTTGGTTTCGCGCGAAGCAAAAAAACCACGCAAAGACGGCGCGGCAATCGCCAGCAGCGTACAGACTATCAGCATAACCAGCACCAATTCCAGTAGCGTAAAACCGCCGCCGGAACCACGACGCTTTTCCCATAATCTCACCGTCGTACGGTTAGCTGACGGAAATATGTCGATTTTAGGACCAGTTGTCAATGTCGTCATCTCCGCCTTCCTGGCCGTCTGGGCCGTACGAGTGCAGGTCGTATCCTAACGTGTTATATTGACCCGGCTGACGGTAGATGTACAGATTCCCCCACGGGTCACTGGGAATGCCACGCTTGATATACGGGCCTTTCCATTCCAGGGTATTGCTCGGTTGTGCGACCAATGCGCTTAATCCTTCCTGGCTGGTCGGATAGCGTCCGGTGTCGATCTCGAAAGCGTCCAGTGCCAACTCAATGTTGGCAATGTCGGTAACAGCAGCGGTGATACGGGCCTGTTCGGACCGCCTGGTAAACTTCGGCACCACTACTGCCGCCAACGCTGTGAGAATAACCAGCACTAACAGAAGTTCTATCAGGGTAAAACCATTTTGGGCACCTCGCTGAAACCGATAATTTCTTCTGCCTGAATTTACGATCTTGATTTTGATCTGCATTATTATGTTACTCCAGTACTTAATTATTTCCTTTTCAACGAATAAGTTCCTGCAGATTGAATATGGGCAGGAGCATACCGATAACAACCGTACCGACGATCGCTGCCATAATGAACAGCAGCGCCGGCTCGGCCAACGCCACCATCATACGCAAATGCCGGTCTAACTCTTCTTCGTAGGCCCCGGCCAAACGCACCAACTCCTTGTCCAGTCTTCCGGATTCCTCCGCTACCGAGATCATCTCGATAACCGACGCTGGAAAAAGCTGACGACAATCTGCCAGGCTTCGACCCAGCGGTGTGCCCTGCTGAACTTTCTCGATTGACACGCTTACTGCCTCGGCGAGCGTCTGATTGCCAATGGCTTCTTTAGCTACGTGCAAAGCGGTTATCAGCGGTACGCCGGAGCCTGCCAATGTCCCAAGCATCCGACAAAAGCGAACCAGGGCGAAACGAGCCAGCCCAACCCCCACCATCGGGCATCTAAGCAATATTCTTTCCATAGCCAAACGACCTTCTTCACGGGCCAGTGCCCGGCGCAACGCTACGATTACCAGGGATATCACAATCAGAAGAACCAGCCAATACTTTACGATAATTTCACTGACGGCAACGATCCCGCGGGTCAGTGACGGAAGAGAACCGCCGAATTCCGCAAATATCGAGGAGAAACGAGGAATAAAATACGTCAGCAAAAATATAAGAATCATCGTCGCCAGCACAGCCAGGATGATCGGATACACAACCGCGGCCTTTACTTTTCCTTTCAGCTCCTGTTCACGGGAGCGGAATTGCGCGATTTGTCCCAGCACCAAATCAAGAAAACCCCCCGTCTCGCCTGCCCGCACCATAGCTATGCAGACCGGGGGAAACGATTTAGGCCACTTGGCCAGGGCATCAGCAAGGCTCATTCCTTCGGCCACATGATCGTGGATTGCCGCCCATTGTTTCCCTGCTGCCACGCTGGAGGCTTCGCGAGAAAGAATGTTCAGCGATCTGCTCAACGGAACGCCTGCGGCAAGCAGATTAGCAAGTTCACGGGTGAAGGCATCCACGTTTGCTTTGGAAACCCGGCCAGGCCGAACCGACGCCGACTTTTTTGAATCGGACAAATCTTTATGTTCATCTACGGAAACCGGATACAGGTTCTTCTCGACAAGCCGGTCCAGAACAGCGGATCGACTAGCCACCGTCAGGGTGTCCGAAACCTCCTGTCCGACAGAATCGATTGCTTTGTAACTAAAGGTGGGCATATCTCATTATTTCCTGTAACAAAACAAAAGCTGACCTTGCTGTTATTGGCTCTGTGATTTTGCTTTGTTGTTATTTACCGGGTTATCTCTTGTGATCCGCAGTACTTCTTCAATTGTCGTTTTGCCCTGACGCAGATAGCGACAGGCGTCTTCCCGCAGGTTTTTCATTTCCTCGGCCATTGCCGCTTTTCGAATTTCACCGGCGGATGCTCCCTCAAGTATGAGAGAACGGATATTTTCCGTTACGACCATCTGCTCGAAGATCCCCTGCCGTCCGTAGTAACCGGTGCCCTGGCATTTTCGACAACCCTGACCGTGATACAGTTTTTGGGGCAGTTCGTCTCCGAAATCATTTTGTAGGGTATGCAGGTCTTTCGGCTGAATTTCTTCTTTGCAGTCTGTACAGATAAGCCGTACCAGCCGTTGAGCGATGACCGCTTCCAGCGACGAGGCGACCAGATAGGGCTCGATCCCCATATCGACCAGGCGGGTCAGAGCGCCCGGCGCATCGTTGGTATGTAGAGTCGAAAAAACAAGGTGCCCGGTCAGCGATGCCTGCACAGCGATTTCGGCTGTTTCCGGATCGCGGATTTCGCCTATCAGAATAACATCCGGGTCGTGACGGAGAATGCTTCGCAGGCCACGCGCGAAGGTCAGGCCGGCCTTGCCGGAGACTTGTATCTGGTTGATGCCACGCAACTGGTATTCTATCGGGTCTTCAATAGTGACGATTTTACGCTCGACGTCATTGATCTGGGACAATGCCGCGTAAAGGGTGGTGGTCTTGCCGCTTCCGGTCGGGCCGGTTACCAGGATGATCCCATGGGGCAGGCCGAGAAGACGCCTGAAGACTTCACGATCCGCTTCGGACATGCCCAGTTGTTCCAGCCCTAACAGAACCGAAGATTGATCCAAAAGACGCAACACTACAGCCTCCCCGTGCAGCATGGGTATCACAGATACTCGCACATCGATTTCGTGATCTGTAATTTTAATCTTGATACGTCCGTCCTGAGGAAGTCTCTTTTCCGCAATGTCCAGTCGGCTCAGTATTTTCAGGCGAGAGACGATCGCGCCCTGAAACTGTTTGATCTCAGTGGGAATAGCAGCTTCCTGGAGCACTCCGTCGATTCGATACCGTACCCGCAGCTCGTTTTCAAAAGGTTCGAAATGCACATCTGTGGCCCGCAGATCAATGGCTTCACCAAGTACCTGATTTACAAACCGGATAATGGAAGCTCCCTCGGCTTCTCCGGTCAAATCTATGTCATCTTCGCTGATCTGGCTGATGATCTCAAGGGCGTCTTCGCCCGCTTGTGAAACCATCGACTGCACCGTATCGGCGCCAACGCCAAGATAACGCTTGATACAACGGTCGATCTCCGACGACGGCGCCAATGCAAGTTCCAAATCCTTTTCGATTGCCAGGCGAAGCTGGTCCAAACCGGAACTGTCGAACAATTTGCTGGTGGCCACCAGCACCGAGCCGTTGGTTTCCTCCAACGGCAATATCTTCTGTTCGAGCAGTATCCGAGCCGGAAACTTTGACAGGAACTTCTTGGTTGGATGAGTTTGCTCCAGGTCAATATACGGAACCTGAAATTCTCTGGACAGAAAACGAAAAACCTGCTCTTCTGACAAATCACTGCCCGTCAGTATCGCCTCGTCCAGTGAGCTTCCATTGGCCAGATGTGCTCTGACCTGTTTGGCACAATGAGCGTCCAGCAGGTTTTCATCCTGCATTTTTTGTACAACATCACTCATTTTTGTATCGATTGTCTCTTTGGACCGCTGGTCTCTGATTAGATTCAGATGGCATGCTTCCGCCAAGCCAAAGCATACTCAATAGAGCGCACGCCCTGACTCCTCGCAAGCATGCCATCCAGTGTCACAAAGCACACATTCCCGGTGCGATCAAATTATGGCGACAACAGAACGTTAATTGTTAGTTCAGCATTCCCATCAGGACCAGTTGGGCTTCCTGGCGAGAGGTCAGAACCTCTTGCAATTGCTGCTGGGCCTTGGCCAACTCCTGCCTGGCCTTTTCTCTGGCCTCACGCAGGGCTGTAAGCTTTTCCTTGATCTCATTCGGCTTTGTTGTTTTGTCTTCCAGAGCCGTACGCAGTGCTTCTGTGATCTTCTCCATAGGTGTCTGTTCGCGGGCGGTTTGGGCGGTTTGGCCCTCGCCTGATCTCTGGCCTCTGTTTCCGTCCTGGCCTCTGGCACCACGTCCCGAGAATCGCATATCGCCCATCCTCGTCTGGCGAGACAGGGTCCACACCTTTGTGAGTCTGGGTTCGATAACCGTCCACTCTTTGTCGGTGACCTGGAGGTCTTCTTTCATACGCTCCAGCATCCTCTTTTGCATCTCTTCACGATTCATTCTGCCTTGTCTCTGCTGCGACTGCAATTGGCCTACCAATAGCACCGCCAAGAAACCCAAAACAACAAAACTGACAATAGACTTACGTGACAACATAGCCAATCTCCTTACAAAAACGCCTCTGCCGACTGGAATTCAGGTACGCCCTCAACATCCAGACAGCTATCTTCAATCTCGAACAAATGGTTTCTCGCCATTTACATTGTTGGCAGACACACTGCCTTCACAAGAAGGTAACGAGTCATGAGCCTTTCTATTGCATGGAAAATCTATTAAAGGTGCCAGTACACTTATAACTTCTGCCATGAATTACCCACCGCATATACCGAATACCAGCAAGATAAGTCAATTATTGATATGAGGGAGCCTCTAAAAATTGCTTTTGTCACGAGAACTAGCGAAATTTTCGTCAGCGAGGCAGAGGTCAAAAATCGCCGCAGGCGTAGTTTCAACTACGTTGAGGACGATTTTTGGCCGATAACGATGCTGACGAAAATTGCAGCCGTTCGTAGTAAAAATGAATTTTTAGAGGTTCCCATAAGGTTCCAGACGCTTAAGCAACTCATGGGCGGTCATTTTGGCGATGTGGACTTGTTTGACCCGGTTATGTTCGCCGGAAACGACGGTTACCGACGATTTGGGCAGACGCAATAATTTAGCCAGAAAGGCGATAAGCTGCTTGTTGGCTTTGCCTTTTTCAGCCGCGGCTGCGATATTGACCTTAAGGGCCTGGGCCAGGAGACCGGCGATACGGCTTGACGAACTGCCGGGAACAACCTTTACCATCAAAATAACACCATCGTTAGTCTGTTTTACTTCGAGATTCACACCAGGCCACCTGGCAAAAAACGTCAGTATCATCGAAATTAGGGGTATTCTACACATAATTGAGGAAAATGGCCAAAAGAAAATTATAATTTAAATGAAGATAACTGTTTGATATCAATAGAGTTATACTACTGGAGAGACCGGAGAAGAAATGCGTCGGAATAATAATTCTTGCAATTTCTGGCAGGATAATACACAATGGCTGATTGGATAGAGGTCAGGTAAGGAATTACGTTGACCGAAGGAGTTGTAAAATATGATGGCGCCGACAAAATGTTGTAGTTTTTGAAGCAAAGGAGCATCTATGGGCCCGATCCTGAGTTCTCTGATAGACCTGCAAGCGATAGAGACAAAGATTCGCAAAACTAAAAAGGAACTCAAAAAGGGTCAGGACGTAATCAACAAACAACGGCGTCGGATCGAACAGCTCCAGGCTGCCATTATAGCCAAACATGAAGAAATCAAACTCTCACGCATGCAGAACGATAAACTGGAATTAGATCTCAAAGTGCGGGACGAGAGCATTGTCAGGATGCGGATCGCACTCAATTCAGCAAAAACAAACAAGGAATACAGCGCTGTTCTGACCAAAATCAACACCGACAAGGCAAACAACGCCAAATTGGAAGATCAGATATTGGCATTAATCACGCAGATTGATCACGATAAGACTGCCTGTAAGGAAATCGAAGAAAATATCGAAGTTGAGACTCGTCGGCTGGAAGACATCTCCATGGATGTCGAAGACCGCCAAGAGGCCATTAAGGCTAAACTGCGGGAGTCAATTCTGCAGCGGCAGGAAGCTTACGAAAAAGTATCGGTAAAAAGCCGAAATCTGTTTGACCGATTGGCGGAGCGGTACGACGGCGAAGTATTGGCAACGGTGGACCAGATGAACGGACCGAAAGGTGTTTATTCCTGCGGAGGCTGTTACATGAAGGTTCCATTGGAAGTGGTCAACTCACTGATGTCACGCGATGAGATGGTTATTTGTTCCAATTGCGGGCGGATACTGGTCTTGGATATGAATCCGAAACAACAAATGACAAGCTAAAAACGGCAAAAATGCGATTGACGATACGTACGGATGGGGGTTCACGCGGCAATCCGGGCTCGGCGGGAGCGGGGGTGGTGGTCGAAGACCGTGACAACGGGGACAAGAGGCTTTTTGCCGGGGGTTTTTACCTGGGTGAGGCTACCAGTAATGTTGCGGAATATGCGGCTGTCCTGCGGGCGCTGGAACTGGCCGAACAGTTGGGTGGTACGCAACTGGAAATTTACTGCGACAGCGAACTCGTGGTAAAACAGATAAACGGGCAGTACCGGGTCAAAAACGCCAATCTTAAAAAACTCCATCAGCAGGTTGCCGCCCGGCTGGGCCGATTCGACCGGGTGACGGTCCGGCATGTTTATCGCAGTGACAACACCGAGGCCGACGCGCTGGTAAACCAGACCATTGACGCTGGCAGAGATGTCGGCGGAATGACGCCAAAGCGGGAAACTAACCCAAAACAGGATTTATCGGCCCGGCCCAATACCGAGGATGCAGAAACGCCCCAGGCAATTTGGACGGCGGTCGATTTGACCAGCCAGGCAAATTTCAGCAGTGCCGGTCCATGCCGGGTAGTTCTTGGTCAACAAAGCGGGCTAAAGAGCGAACTGATCTGCTTACAACTGGGCCAGCGATTGCACATCAAGCCAAAGTGGTCCCAGGCGATGATAACTGTTCTGCGCGGCCGTGGTATGATTACAGCCGGGATTGAAAAGAAAGCCATCGCTGCCGGATCGTGGCTGCATCTGGGACCGGTCAAAGCGGTGGACCTCACACCGGATGAGGGTGAACAGTTGGTAGTGATTATCACGGGGCAAGTTTAGCATACTCATCAAGTCAATACAGGATTTATGGTCCTATATTGCATAGCCCTATATTACGCCGGCACTAAGATTTTTATTGCTAAGCAGGTGATATTTTGTTATAATAACTGCGTGTGAATGACCATCTTGACAACCGTGTTGCAGGCAGATGACCGTTGCAAAACAGGTCATCATCATGATGATTATTCATGCCATCAAAGGCGGAAAATGAGGAAACCAGCCCGAATAGCAATTAGTTATTCTGATCCCGGAATTCTTTTTGGGACTGCGACTGCAGAGCCACGGAACTGTGCTGATAAAAAGGCGACTAAGGGGTCTTTTTCGAGATCGGTTCTGCGGCTGATTATTATGGTTTTTTGTTGGAGCTTTTTAGCTCGATCAGCGTTGGCCAAATCGTTTAATATCCCATTGTCTCCACCGGATGTAGCGCCACTGATCGGCCGGACGTACCCGAACGACCTGAACAGAACCCGAATTGATGACGGGCTGGAAGCCAGGGCCGAAATGACCGTCGCCTTGACGTTATCGGCAGCTACCGCCCGGCAGGTGCGCGAGGCACAGTTGCTATCAGACGCTGTAGTCAATGTGGAACTGATATTCAACGAACAAATAACTCACAGACAGATTGACGAGTTTAAGGCATTGGGCGGTGAGATCACCTATGTCTATAAGGCGGTTTCCTATGGTTGGAACGGTCGAATCCCACTGGGTAAAGTAAATGAGCTGCCTGCCGGTATGGGCACCACTCTGGTCCTGGTCGAAGAACCAAAACCGGCCCAATTCCATATAGATGTAGCCACTCGAACAGGTCGCGTTCGACCGATCTGGGCGCCGGGGTTTGCGGGGAATCCTTCCGGTTTTGACGGTGACAGCACAATCACCATAGCCATTATTGATTCGGGTATCGATTCCTCCCACACAGATATTCTCGGCCGAGAGGTTTACTGGCATGACTTCTCGAGTGACAACTTGGTCAGTCCCGTCGATATCGTTCAGCACGGTTCGCACGTGGCGGGTATCGCGCTGGGCACAGGGGCGGCCGGTGGCTCGCAAACCGGTACTCTCTACTACACCGACACTGGTGAGTTGAGCACAGTCCCTGGCGGAAGCTTCCAGGTCAGTCCTATTGATCTGCCGGTTGACTCGGTGACTTACAGTTCGACGGCATATTGGACGGGCGGGGGTTCCACTGATTTGTACCAGGCATATCATTCCAAAGGAGCCTACGGAGGCTGGACGACAATGTACAGCGGAACATTCGGACCCTCACCTCTGACGAAAATCAACAGTTTTACCGGTTTAACCAGCCGCGCGTACTCGGCGGCACTTTTCAGCAATGGAGGAATAATAGAGGACTACGTCATCACCAACTCAGTGACGAACTATCCGGGCGTCGGGGACGGATTCAACAAGTTCAGTGGTGTGGCGCCGGCGTGCCAATGGGCTGCGGCAAAAGTAAGCACAAACAGCGGGTCGATTTATATGTCATGGGTCGGGGCGGCCATCGACGATTTGGTGGCAAATCGCGTGGCATATAACATCAAAGTCATGAACCTGAGTCTCGGTGCATCTGGCGACCCGGGACTGGAAACCACCGTTCGACAAAAAATTAACTCCGCGGTTAATAATGGAATTATTGTGGTCGCATCCGCCGGTAACGATGGAGATAAATCGACAACTGACCAGCGGGAAATCGACGATCCCGGACGGGCTGCAATGGCCCTGACGGTCGCCGCCGCCAATGACAACAACGAATTAACCTATTACACCAGCCATGGGTTCAGCAGCCCAGAGTCAACCGCTGGGCAGGAGGAAGACTACAAGCCGGACATTACAGCTCCGGGTGGTTCGACCGGATACTGGACCGGCATCCTGTCAGTGGACAGCAATTCGGGTGACGGACAGGCGTTTGCGGACCAGTGTAACAACGACTATCTCAACATTCAGGGCACATCCATGGCCAGTCCTTTCGCGGCGGGTTGTGCGGCCCTGGTAATCGATGCCATGCAGCAACAGGGTGTCATCTGGGATTTCTATTCCAGTGAACATTCCAGCTACGCTAAGATGATTCTTTGTGCTACCGCGTCGGAAACGAACGCCGGCCGTGAGGACGGCAACTACAACCCAACGCTTCAGCGTGACAACAACGGTCCCATCGGTTTTCCCGTCGGTAAGGATCCCTATGAAGGCTATGGTATGATTAACGCCGACGCGGCGGTTGAGGCGGTAAGCTGGACATATACGCTCGGCGAAACCGTCAATGAAACGCTGGGTTCACAGGCAACGGACCGGCGGGTATGGGCACAAACCGTCAGCCTGACCGCCGGCAGTGCGCTAGACCCATCGCTGAGCGTTCCTGTCGGCGCTGACTTCGATTTATACGTTTATAGCACCACGCCGAGTTCTTATGGTACGCCGATCATCCTTGCTTCAGGTACGAATGTGGGTAGTGGCATAGACGAATCAATCTATTATCTGCCGGACGAAGATACCGATGTTCTGCTCGTGGTAAAATGTATCTCGGGATCGGGAACATTCAGCCTCACCAGTACGGGCGAGCCTGAGTCCTGCTGCCCGGTTACGATCTCATCGTTTCCTTATAACGAAGATTTCGAGGCTGAAATAAACTGTTCGACAGATTGCGGCGATGCATGTTTATTGTCGGGCGACTGGGCCAACGACACTTACGATCAGATAGATTGGACCGTCAATTCGGGCGAAACTCCGTCAATCCTTACCGGCCCATCGCAGGATCACAATCCAGGCACAGCCGATGGAAAGTACTTGTACATCGAATCGTCCTCGGGTTGCTATGAAGCCACAGCAATTCTCTTGAGCCCATGTTTCGACCTGGGTTCGCTAAGCAATCCGGGATTGACATTCTGGTATCACATGTACGGTTCTAACATGGGCACTCTGACCGTGGAAGTATCCGAAGAATTGCTTGGGGTACAGTGCGGCGGTTGGAACAGCGTATGGACCCAATCAGGTAACCAGGCAAACCAGTGGCTTACGGCAATGGTGGACCTGTCGTCATACAGCGGGGTCGTAAAGATAAGATTCGTGGGTGAGACAGGCATTTCTTATGCCAGCGACATGGCTATCGACGACATTTCTGTGGGTGAATATATCCCGCCTCCGGAAAGCCCTTCAGATATGAGTCATACCGCAACTGGGTTGGACAGCATCACCTGGTCATGGACGGACAATTCGGATGGCGAAGACGGCTTTTGTGCGTACGACGAATATGAATTTGAGCAATGGAGCGTAGGCGCCGATGTTACTGAGTACCAGGAGACAGGGCTTAACGCCAATACCGAATACACCCGCGAGGTGGCGGCATATAGCAGTCATGGTCAAAGCGATCCGAGCAATAGACACAGTGCATGGACGTTGCCTGCCGATCCTTTGGTATCATCTGATCGCAATATAGGCAATCCGGGCTATCCCACGAATACCGTCTTTACCTTCACCAACGATGCCGGGTTCGATAGTGGAGGCGTCGATTATTATCTTTATGCCTGGGACCAGAATGAATCGTACAGTTTTGTCGGTTCCGAGCCTGTGTGGAACGCTGGAACATTACAGGTCGTCGGCAGTGACGCGGGGGAATGGTATCTGCATCTGCTAAGCCGCAATGGCAATCACGATGACGGCGGCACGGCCGATTGGGGCCGGTATTGCGTTTTGGATGCACCAGTCCTCAGCGATGAACCTGACATGACAAAAGGCTCATCAAATACCATTTTGTGGAATCCGGTACCCGGCGCAGACGACTATTATGCTCAGTGTGCCGAGGAGGCAGACTTCAATAGTATTACAGCCGGCAGCGGATGGATCGCAGATCCCAATTATAAATTTCCCGACCTGACCACAGAACAAACATACTGGTATCGTGTCAAAGCAAGGCGGGCGGGAGATTGTGAGAGTGACTGGTCAAATGCGGAGTCCTCCACGCAGTATATTACGATTGGAGACTTCGATCAGGACGATGACGTGGATTTGAAGGACTTCTCTGTTCTCGCCTTGAGCTGGTTGGAGGCGGAATGTGACCAGTCAGACTGGTGTTCTGGTGCTGACCTGAACAAAAGTACAATTGTTGACCTGACGGATCTTTGCGAATTTGCCGAACATTGGCTTGAGACGCGCCACGATTTCGCGGTGGTTGATTGCTATATAGTTGATCCGGATGATGTGCTGATACCTCTGGAAACCGTCTATGAGGGAGATGACGTACTAATCTGCTTTAAATTCGACTATACAGGTCCGGGGACCACAGCTACGACACGCATCCAATTGGATGACGAAACACCGTTGGAAACGAGCGAAACTTACACGGATGGAACGAGGATCTTCAGTTATCTCTGGACGGCAACCCTTGGTGAACATCGGATACGTGGTTGGTGTGACTTCGGTGAAGATGTTCTCGAAACAGATGAGGCAAACAATGATCAGGATAAAAACCCCGGCTTTACTGTAGTCCCGTATATTGCACCGGGAATGTGTTTCGATGTACCCTCGTCCTGGACCACCTTCGATCCTGGGGCCAACGGCGTGGACAGCAATCTTGACGGGTACAACGGCGGCGCGTTTGATGGTCGATATATCTACTTTGCTCCTTATGACAACAATGTCGAATATCATGGAAAGGTGTTGCGCTACGATACCAATGAAAGTTTTTTAGCGGCATCGTCCTGGGCGGCGTATGATCCGGGGGCCAACGGCGTAGGTAATGACCCGGATGGGTATATGGGTGCCGCTTTCGACGGTCGATACGTGTATTTTGCCCCTTACTACAACGGCAGCAAACATCATGGTGAAGTATTACGCTACGATACCACCGGGGACTTTAACAATGTGTCATCCTGGGCTGCGTATGATCCCGGGGACAACGGTGTGGGCAGCGATCCGGACGGGTACATGGACCTCATCATCAAAGACCGGTACATATACTTTGTGCCTTATTATGATGGTAGTTATTATCACAATGAGGTACTGCGTTACGATACCGCGGGCAACTTTTCACAAGCGTCCTCCTGGGCCACGTATGAGCCGAATGTGGGTACCAACCCCATTGGCTACAGTAGCGCCGCCTCCGATGGCCGATACATTTACTTCACACCTTTTTATAACGTCAGTTACCATGGCGAGGTGCTGCGGTACGATACCGTCGGCGACTTTGACAATGTGTCGTCCTGGGATGCGTATGATCCCGGGGCCAACGGTGTGGGTGACGATCCGGATGGATATCATGGGGCTGTTTTTGACGGGAAATACCTTTACTTCGCACCTTATGATAACGGCAGCGGGAAACATGGCGAGGTGCTGCGGTACGATACTACCGCAAATTTTGATGAAGTGTCATCCTGGACCACGTACGATCCGGGTGACAACGGCGTCGGTAATGATCCGGACGGGTATGTGCGTGCTGTCCTGGACGGCCAATATATATATTTCGTACCTTACAATAACGGCACCGCAGAACATGGCGAGGTGCTGCGGTACGATATCACCGGTGACTTTGACGACGTGTCATCCTGGGCGACGTACGATCCGGGGGCCAACGGAGTAGGAAATGATCCCGATGGATACCGTGGCGCCGTTTTAGATGGGCAATACATTTACTTCGTGCCTTTCAATAACGGCAGTGAAAAACATGGCGAGGTGCTGCGATACAATCTCGGCGCCAGTTGTACGCCACACTGAAAATAAAATGGGCTCCTCATAAGAATCTGTACATGGATATGCCAAAAAATGACTGGTTT
>CAZICK010000022.1:0-46319 GCA_964537505.1 uncultured Pirellulales bacterium | reverse complement strand
AGAAACCAGTCATTTTTTGGCATATCCATGTACAGATTCTTATGAGGAGCCAATAATTGCTTCATGGTCCGTGGCGGTAGTGGCAGCTTATACCGTGAAGCTGCGTCAGGTGCCAGGCACGAGTGGAAGGGTGGGAGAATGAGTTGGTATTATGGAATCTGATACTGAGCAGAAATCGGAATGGTCCAGTAAACGACTGCTGGAATGGACATCCGGCCATTTCGCGAAAGCCGGGGTCGAACAGGGCCGGTTGTGCGCGGAGATACTGCTGGGGCATGTGCTGGGATGTGGTCGGATAGACCTGTACGTCAACTTCAATTATTGTCCCAATCCCGACCAGTTGTCGCAGTTTCGCGAATTGGTCCGCCGCTGCGCCAGGCATGAGCCGACGGGGTATCTGACCGGTAAGGCGTATTTTTATAGTCTGGAACTGGCGGTTAGCCCCGCGGTTTTGATTCCCCGGCCGGAAACTGAAACGCTGGTTACCGAAGCGATTGATTTTCTCCGCAAGCAGTATCACCGTCCAACGGTTGATGTGTTGGATTTGGGTACAGGTAGCGGCTGCATCGCTATTGCCATTGCCGCCAACGTTATCGAAGCGGATGTAATCGCTACAGATCGCAGCAGTGAGGCGTTGGATGTAGCGCGGGAAAATATTGAGACCCACGACCTGAAAGGGCGCATTACGCTGATAGAAAGTGATTTGTTTGACGGTATGTCGCAGTCGCAAAAGCAGATATTTGACCTGGTTGTTTCCAACCCGCCTTATATTTCAGCCGAGCAGTTTGATAAGCTCGATCCTAACGTCCGCGATTATGAGCCGAGGGAGGCACTGCTGGCTGGGGCGGGGGGATTGGAATATCATCAGCGAATTGTCGAGGGGGCTGAGGAGTTCCTGGCCGATAGTGGGGCCTTGATGGTCGAGGTCGCTTACGATCAGGCTGAGCAGGTTGTCGAGCTTTTTGAGAAGTCCGGTTATCTTGACAATATCACCATTGTCAAAGATCATCTTGGTCACCATCGCGTCGTTTTGGCGAATAAGAAATAGAACGCTGATGAGATCGGAGGGGCAAGGCAGAGGCCATGTTTTTTATTGAATCAATCGCGTTTTTTTGCCAGGTTGTTCAGTATTTTGGTAGCCTGAGTGAAATCGGGGTGCAGCACTGAGGCGTTGCGAAGGACTTCGAGAGCCTCTTGCCTGCGGCCCTGCTTGTTTAAGAGGATGGCTAAGTTGCAGTACAGGTCTTCGTAATCCTGTACTGCCTGCAGACCCTTACGATAAATTTGTTCGGCTTGCTTGTCCCTGCCGCAGTTGCTGCATAACACCGCCAGGTTGTTCCATGCCGGTGCGTAACGTTGGTCAAGTTCGAGCGTCTGATTATAATATTTTTCAGCCTGATCGATTTGCCCCTGTATGTCATACGCAACCGCCAGGCTGTAATACGCATCGGTATAGGCCGGATTGATCCGCAGCGCTTCGCGACTGTAGGTAATTGAGGCGTTGGCGTCTTGTTTGGTTTCGAGCAGCAGCAGTGCCAGTTTGCCGTGTGCTATATAGTAATTGGGCCAGCATTCCAGCAGCAGACGATATTGCTCGATGGCGGCTTGATAGTTTCTCGTATCGTCCAGTAGTTTGGCATATTGCCAATGCAGCCATCCGTCTTCCGGTGAGATTTGGATCGCGCGGCGATACTGCTCGGCGATTTTTTTGAGAGATTCCTGTGTTAGTGAAGCTTTGAGCGTTTTGACCTTTTGTTCCATTTGGCTGACGAGTTTGTCGTTGTCGAGGCGATTGCTGAACGGCGGTTGTTTGATAAAGGTGTCAAGAAGATAATCAGTGCTTATGTATTGAGTCCAGTCCGTATAAGCTAATCGCTGCTGGCATTCTTTCATGGTTGCCAAAGGCTTGTTTGCTTTATGGTTTTTAATCCGCTGCGGCAGTATCTGGGCCACATTCTCGAAAATTATTTTGGCTAACAGATAATTGCCGTCAAAATTGAAATGCACGTGTTCATGCAGGAACTCTTTGCCGGGAGTCTCATGTGGACTGTTCTTCGCGATCATTTTGGCTGAATCAGCAAAATAAATGTTTTTCGCGGTCTTCCCGGCGGCTACGCGGCGGATAATATCGTTGATTTGGCTATCAGCCCGGAGCCGCAGGGTATCCAGATCGCAGGCCTGGCTGTATTTTTCACGGGCCTGGTCATATTTGTCCATAGCCCAGTAACATCGAGCCAGGCGAAATTGAAGTTCCGCATAGCTGTCATCGATTTTTCCGGCTTCCAGGTAGTGATCGACGGCCTCGGCATAGTTACCGGCCGATTCGCAGGCGATACCCTGTTGGTAAACGGCGTCCCATTTTTTCTTGTCGGTTCCGGTCAGGTCCGGCCGATGTAGCGAGGCAAACGGCGGGCAGTCTTTGAGGTTGCAGGCGACGGTGGAAAAAATTATCTGGGCGCCACTTTTGCCGGCAACGCGTGCGATATCTTCCAGGTTTTTCTGGAAGTTCCGATAAACGATTTTCAGATTGGCGTCTGTCTGTCGGATCAGGTTGTCCATAAACATCCTCGTGCCGAGCCAGGTTTCGGGCAGTTTTTTTTCCTCGTCTCTCGATTTCAGAACATAGGTCAGCAACTGCCCTAACCGGATAGACTTGAAGGCCTTGTCGAAACGGATAAAAGCTAAACTGTCGGAAAGCGGGGCAAAAATGGTTCCCGCTCCGTAAGGACCGATGATTTCGTTGTTACCCATATATACGATGAACAGGTCGCCTTTGTGCTTTGCGCAGTCTTTGGCGATTTCGAGCACGACATGCGAATTAACAGCGGTCATTGCGGTATTGATGACTTCGAAGTTTGTTTGGGGGTATTCTTTCTGTAGCATAATCTTGAGGAACCGCGAAAAGGAAAATGCCGGGTCCGGGGTGCCAAGCGCGGCTGAGCTGCCCATTACGAAGATTCGATAGGTGTCGGCCGGTTTGTCGGCCGGTATGACGAACGGCGTGAAATTGCGGGTAAGATTTCTCGGCCAGAATCGCCATCCGAAACTCAGATTGCTACAGTAAGCATCTTTGCCTTTGAATTTGCATTTGACCGTCACGCCGGTGGGATAGCCGTAACCGCCTATGCGCAATCCAACCTCCACCAGGCCAAAAAGTAGGGTGGGAATGATGATAACCGCTATAACGCGAAACAGCCAAAGACGCCAACCGGTTATCCGTTTGTGCAATGGTTTTTTCATATTTTGTTGTTTATCACAGTATGGCTAAAAAAACAAGAAAATTTTGTGGCGTGTTCCGGCAGTTGAGGTTAAGATGTCACATAACTAAGGTTTTGCAAAAGTCCAGTTACATAACAGTAAGCTGAATAAGGTGCCCTGATTCTTTTTTGACGGATTTTAGAGATGGATATGTTTGTTATACATGGCGGTACCCGCCTTCGCGGTGATGTGACGATCAGCGGGGCTAAGAATGCGGCTTTGCCGATTATGGCGGCGTCTCTGCTGACCAACCAGGAAATTGTTATTCGTTCGGTTCCCAATCTGGTTGACACCCGGCATTTGATCAGTCTGCTGGAACAGTTGGGCGCCCGCGTTCGATGGGATAATAGCGGGGCACTGCGTATCAAAGTCGAAGATGAGTCGAACTGTCTGGCCGATTATGAGAGCGTACGGCGGATGCGTGCCAGTATATGCGTACTAGGCCCGCTGCTGGCGCGGCGTGGCAAGGCGGAAGTTAGTATGCCGGGCGGTTGTGCTATCGGAGACAGGCCGATCAATCTTCACCTTCGCGGTTTTGAAACGCTGGGTGCGAAGATAAATCTCCAAGGCGGTAACATCGTCGCCGAAAGTGAGAATTTGCATGGAGCGGATATTTTTCTTGGAGGGCCGTTCGGCTCTACCGTTTTGGGGACTGCTAATGTGATGACAGCGGCATGTTTGGCGCAAGGCAGAACTATAATTGAAGCGGCGGCGTGCGAACCGGAAATTGTCGATTTGGGAGATTTTCTCAATCGGATGGGTGCAAAAATTACCGGTCATGGTACGCCCCGGATCACCATCGAAGGTGTGGAAGAACTCGGCGGTACTGATTACGAGGTTATTCCTGACCGTATCGAGACCGGTACTTTTATGGTTGCCGCGGCCATTACCAATGGCGATCTGACCTTGAAAAACGCTCGTCCGGAACATCTCATGGCCGTTATAGACCGGCTTAATCTGATCGGGGTTGACATCGAGCAGACAGCCGACAATGTGCGTGTCAGTTCCGCCCGTCGGCTCAACCCGGCGGACATTACCACACAGCCTTATCCCGGTTTTCCCACCGATCTGCAGGCTCAACTGATGGCCCTGCTGTGCCTGGCTGACGGCAACAGCATTATTACCGAAAAGATATTTCCTGATCGGTTCATGCACATCGCGGAACTGGGCCGTATGGGGGCGCAACTGCGTAAAGAAGGTCCTACGGTGGTGGTGCAGGGGGTTAGAGAACTGGTGGGCGCGCCGGTGATGGCGTCAGATCTGAGGGCATCGGCTGCGCTGGTAATGGCTGGAATGGTGGCCAAGGGGCAGACCGAGGTCAGGCGCGTATATCACATCGATCGTGGTTACGAACACATCGAAGAAAAACTCAACCGCGTTGGCGCCAAAATTGAAAGAATAAAAGAAACTCCCTGATTCGAAGAGTACCCGCACGGGCTAAAGGGGGTTTGAACATTTATTTTGTGGCTTTTGTCTTTTTGCCCTCGGGTTCGTTTTCGAACTCGTCCCAGCGGATCAGGCCGGTATCGAATTTATTGACGAGATCGGGATGAGACGGCATCACCCGGACGGAAAAACCGCACAAACCACTGAAATGACAAGGGATATCTCCCGTGAAGACGTAAAAGCCTTCATTGGCGGCTCCGATAGGTTCCATCGGGACGGCTTGGCCGTTTTGGATATTGCCTTGTGAGTCCACCTGTCCCTGATATAACTCCACAACGACGTCATCAGGCTCGATACTTCCGAGCTTGACATGGCAGCGGACCTGAAGTTTATTACCGATCAGCAGTTCACTGTTGCTGACAAAGTCCACTTTTCCGATCTCCACTTCGGGCCAACGGTCACGGATGCTCTCTTTCCAGTCGGCCAGTTCCCTGGCGAGCCGGGCATTGTCGGCAATAAACTTGCTCCAGCGTCGAACACTAGGCTCATAAAACCGCTGTGCGTATTCGGCGACCATACGGGAAGTGGAAAACTGCGACGTCAACAATTTCATCGAATTTTTCATCAAACGGATCCAGCTCCGGGGCAGCCGATCGGAGCCGTGATCATAGAATGTTGGGATTACCACCTTTTCCAGCAGATCATAAAGTGTGTGTGATTCGACTTCGTCGGCATAATTCGGATCCTGATAGTTTTCACCCTGGCCAATGGCCCAACCGACGTCGGCATCGGCCGAGCAACCTTCGCACCACCAGCCGTCGAGCACACTCAAATTAAGACCGCCGTTGGCCAGGACTTTCATTCCACTGGTTCCGGAAGCTTCCATGCCACGACGGGGAGTATTGAGCCATACGTCAACGCCCTGAACCAAATAACGAGCTACATTAATATCGTAGTTTTCAAGGAAGACCACCCGTCGGCGAAATGCGTCTTCACGTACAAAGTGCACTATCTGGCGGATCAGTTCTTTGCCTTCCGTATCGTGTGGATGAGCTTTGCCGGCAAAGATGATCTGCACCGGACGATCTTTGTTGGAAACGATTCTGCCGAAACGTTCGATATCTCTGAACAGCAAAGTGCCCCGCTTGTAGGTGGCAAAGCGGCGTGCAAAACCGATGGTAAGAGCTTCGGGGTCGAGCACTTCTTCGGCTTGAGCGATATCGGCGGGGCTGGCGCCGCGATTTTTCAATTGCTGTCGCAGGCGTTTGCGGGCGAACGTTACCAGACGTTCACGCCGGCGGGTGTGAGTACGCCATAACTCTTCATCCGGAATTTGATCGATTCGGTCGAAGGACGACTCGCTCTTGTCTGGCTGATCGCTCCAACTCGGTCCCAGATAGCGATCGAGCAGATCGGTCATATCCGGTGACACCCAGCTCCTGACATGAATACCATTGGTAATGGAGGTAATGGGAATCTCATCGACAGGCAGGTTACTCCAGATTTTTTGACACATGTTGCGTGATACTTCACCGTGCAGTTTGCTTACGCCGTTATGGCAGGTTGACAGTCGCAGAGCCATGTTGGTCATGCTGAACGATTCGTCGGTGTTGCGGGGATCGACCCGGCCCAGTCCCAGGAAATCCTGCCAACTCAGTTTAAGAGATTTGTAGTAGTTGCCGAAGCATTTTTCCATCATCGCCGGCGAAAAGACGTCATGTCCGGCCGGGACGGGAGTGTGCGTAGTAAAAACATTGCCACTGACAATGGCTTCACGAGCCTGAGCAAAAGAAAGCTGATATTGCTCGATGGCTTGGCGAATACGCTCCAAAGCCATAAACGCGGCATGACCTTCGTTTATATGACAGACGGCAGGTTCGATATCCAGTACCTTAAGCGCAGTAAAGCCACCAATACCCAGGACGATTTCCTGCCGGATGCGCATATTACTATCACCTCCGTAGAGTTGGGCGGTGATTTGCCTGTCTTCGATGCGATTGCAGCGAAGGTTGGTGTCCAGAAGATAAAGAGTGACCCGGCCAACCTGAACTTTCCATATCTGAACCACCACATCACGCTCGGCTATTTCCACATGAAAACGAACGGGCCGGCCGTCTTGTCTGGTTACCAGGGTAACCGGCATATTATAAAAGTCATTTTCCGGATACATTTCCTGCTGCCAACCGTCGGCATTGAGATACTGCTGAAAATATCCCTGGCGATACATCAGTCCCACACCCACCAGTGGCAGTCCCAAATCACTGGCGCTTTTGAGATGGTCCCCGGCCAAGATCCCCAGACCGCCAGAATACAAAGGCAGGCAATCATGTATGCCAAACTCCGCACTGAAATAAGCAATTGTACTGGGAGCGTTCGATACATTTTCATTGGTATCGCCTGATTTGTTGGAGGCGACGATGGTGTCATACCATCGCGATCCTTCCATGTAATCCTGTACTTTTTCGCAGACCCGGTCCAGATGAGCCAGGAAACCCACGTTTTCGGCGGCATCGTTGAGCCGTTCCTGTGAAAGCTGGCCGAGCATCTTTACGGGGTTGTGCTTGCATTCGTCCCAAAGATTGGGGGCCAGCCGACGAAACAGACTGACTGCTTCATGATCCCATCCCCAGTAGAGATTATACGCGATCTGTTTGAGAGGTTGGAGCCGTTCCGGCAGCGATGGTGCTACCACAAATGTCCTTACGTTTTTCATTGGTTACCTCCCGCTTAGCTGATACTTGTCGTTTTAGTCTGTTGCGACAATCAACAATATTTCAGAAAATACCATAACTGGTTAAGGTGAAAACTATTACACCAATATATTTGCTTTATTCGACGTTTCGTGTACGAGACTGAAACCCAAAGGTCCTGATTCTCTGGAATTACCCTTGGTTGTGTGCCAAAAACAACAGTCACAGGTGATTCTATCGGTATTATCGCTACAATCAAGCCATTTGCATTTTAAGTTTTGTAGTTATTGGACTTTTTTTATGCTTGACATCTTTGCGGTGTTCCATAAAATGCTGTGAGTTAGGCGTTTTTGTTGTTTTGTACAGTGTGAAAGAAGCGGAGAGATGTGTATTAAAATAATATCGCGGGGTAGAGCAGTTTGGTAGCTCGTCGGGCTCATAACCCGGAGGTCGCAGGTTCGAATCCTGCCCCCGCTAGTTTTGATAACTCTCTTAGGTACAAGCATTTACAATCGTAAAAGCTTGTACCTTTTTTGTTGCGCCTGAAACAACTGCAACTGAATTGCAACTAAAATGTTACGTTGATCATGCGGTTATTATGCCCATAATCCCGATTGAAGGCTGGAGTGATATCTATTCAACATTTTTAACAGATTTACTTCAGGCTCTGCCATTACAACGTATTACCTTCGGGCAGATTTGCAGGTACTCGTCAGCTATGCGATTAACGGAACAAAAGCTCGGCAGGCGTAACCCCATCTCAAACCAACTCGAAAAGGGTAAAATCCCCCGATGGCCGAACACGTTTTCCTGCTGATCCGCGAATAAAAGTATATCGCCATCTGATGCAGACCATCAAGGCCATTAACACGGCTAAGGGGTTGTTTTTGGATGACGGATTTGGTATAATGCGAAGTTTTGCAGATATTGGCGAGTTTTTGATGGATAGGTGTTTTGCTGAATGAGTACGGAACATATACGTAATTTTTCGATTGTGGCGCATATCGATCACGGCAAAAGTACGCTGGCGGACCGTATTATGCAGCTCACCGGGGCGGTCAGTCAGCGGGAATTCCATGATCAGATGCTCGATAGTATGGACCTTGAGCGCGAACGCGGTATCACCATCAAGGCCTCGGCCGTGACGATGAAATATACCCATGACGGCATAGAATATATGCTGAACCTGATCGATACGCCCGGCCATGTGGATTTTCATTACGAGGTGTCGCGGTCGATGGCGGCGTGCGAAGGGGCACTTCTGGTGGTGGATGCGTCTCAGGGTGTCGAGGCACAGACCGTGGCTAATGCGTATTTGGCAATTGAAGAAGGACTGGAGATAATACCGGTAATCAATAAGATCGATCTGTCGTCGGCTCAGCCGGATGTGGTGGCCGAGGAGATCGAACATATATTGGGACTAAAAAAGGAAGAGTGTTTTTTTATCAGTGCCAAGTCAGGTATCGGAGTGAAAGAACTGCTGGAAGCGGTGGTGACACTGCTGCCGGCGCCGCAAGACCGCTCTGACGAGCCGACGGCGGCACTTATATTCGACAGCCATTTCGATGATTACCGTGGTGTGATCTGTTATGTGCGGGTTTTTGCCGGAGCCTTGGAGGCGACCAAAAAGATCAGAATGATGGGCACCGGACGGAGCTATCCGGTAATGGAACTGGGCAAATTCACACCTAATATGACAAAGGTTGGGCGGCTGGGCACCGGCGAGGTTGGCTATGTGATTGCCAGTATCAAGCAGTTGTCGGATGTAACCATCGGCGATACGATTACCGATGAGTTGCACCCGGCCCCGGTGGCGCTGCCTGGTTATCAGCCGCCGGTGCAGATGGTGTTTTCCGATTTTTACCCGTCAGCGGCGACCGACTTTACCGGGTTGCGGTCGGCGTTCGAAAAACTGTCGCTGAACGATTCGAGCTTTACCTTTATACCGCAAAGTTCGCCGGCACTGGGGTTTGGGTTTCGCTGTGGGTTCCTGGGACTGCTGCACATGGAAATCATCCAGGAACGGCTCGAACGGGAAAACGATATCGAGGTGATCCAGACTGCTCCAACCGTCAGTTACGAAGTGGTGACCAACGGCGATGAGGTGATCCGGGTGGATTCGCCCAGCCAGATGCCCGACGCCGGCCATATCAAAGAATATCGTGAGCCGTTCGTTAGGCTGGAAATTATTACGCCGAGCGATTCGATCGGCGCGATTATGAAACTGGCCGAACAAAGACGCTGCTCCCTGAAGAGAACCAACTATCTCAGTATCCGTCGGGTGATGTTGGAATACAAGGCGCCGCTGGCGGAGATTGTCTATGACTTTTACGATCTGCTCAAGGGGGCGAGCCATGGCTATGCGACGATGGATTACGAACTGACAGGTTTCGAAGCCAGCGATCTGGTCAAGGTCGATATCCTGGTCAATAAGGTACCGGTCGATGCCTTGTCGGTAATCATGCACCGCGCTAACGCCGAGCAGCGAGGCAGACGGGTGCTGATCCGCTTGCGTCGAGCGATACCACGGCATCAGTTTGAAGTGCCGCTACAGGTGGCGGTCGGGGGCAAAATTATCGCCCGCGAGACGATCAAGGCGTATCGCAAAGACGTCACGGCTAAACTTTATGGCGGCGATATTACTCGCAAAATGAAAGTGCTCAAAAAACAAAAAGAAGGCAAAAAACGAATGAAAAGCATCGGCTCAGTAAACATCCCACAGGAAGCGTTTATGACGATCCTCGATAACAGTGAATGAATAAAAAGACAGGTCGATAGAAATAACCAGATAAAGGTTGATTTTATGGCTATTGCAAAATTGAGAAGTTTTCTGCCGGGGCGTTTCAGGCGGTTGCGCAGCAAAATGCGAGAGAGTGAGCTTGATTGTTTGATTGTGATCGACCCGTCGGATGTGAGATATCTTACGGGGTTCACCGGTGAAGACAGCGTATTGGTAGTGACGGGTCGGCATAAGATAATGGTTACCGACAGTCGTTACGTCGAACAGATACGGCAGGAATCTCCGGGGTTGTCTGTGAGGAACTGTAAAGGGTCGGGCAGGCTGATAGATATGGTGTGCGAAACGGTGTTCGATGTATTGGCCGGTCTGAAAAAGTACCAGCCAAGGCGAAACAGGGAGCAAACCATAGGAATCGATCAGGATGCTGTTACGGTCAGGCAGCACAAGGCATATCGGAAAATATCCAAGAAAGGGTTTAAGCTCAGGCCAAGCCCGCCGTTGTTGCGTCAACTCCGGCAATGTAAGGATGATTTCGAACTAAGCCGGATTCGCAAATCGATAAAGGTGGCGCAAGATTCGATGTGTGAAGTGTTGGGTTGGCTGGAAGTCGGGATGAGCGAACAGGAAGTGGCGGCCCGGCTGGAATACGAGATGGCCAGGCGCGGCGGTGCTCCGGCAGCGTTCAAAAGTATCGTCGCGTTTGGCGATCACGCGGCACAGCCGCACGCGATACCGGGGCGAAAACGGCTGCGACGCGAACAGCCGTTATTGTTCGACTGGGGAGCGACGGTAGGGGGGTACAAAAGTGACTTGACACGGTGTTACGTCTCCGGTAGAATCCCCCCTGCGTTTGCCAATGCGTACCAGTGGCTACTGGAGACGCAACTAGCTGCAATACAGGCAGTTAGAGCGGGCACTACCCTCAAAGATGTGGATGCTGCGGCTCGCAAAGTACCGCCCCGAAAATTACCTGTGTACGAACATGGTACCGGCCATGGGATAGGATTGGACATCCACGAAAGGCCGTTTATTACCGCCGGAAGCAATGAGCCACTGCAGGAAGGTATGGTAATAACAATTGAGCCGGGTATTTATGTGCCAGGCCGATTCGGGATCCGAATCGAGGATGATGTGCTGGTCACAAGCCGCGGCAGGAAGGTATTGACCAGCTTGGCCAAAGACTTGAATTCAGTATCCTTGTTGGAGTAACCGGGCAATGGAAATTGAGAAGATAAAAGAGTTGATGGATATGATGAAGGCCAACGATTTGAATGAGTTGGAGATCGTTGACGGCCAAACGCGTATTATGCTCAAACGCGGGTCATCTCCTCAGGTGATACCGCAGGTGGTAGCGATGCCGCCAGTAATCTCGGCAGTGCCGCCAGTAGTCTCGGCAGCGCCGCCGGCGGAAACCGCTTTACAGGCGAGTGGGAAAAGCAACGGAGTTCCGTCCGCATCCTCGGCAGAAGATAATCTGGTCGAAATCGTCTCGCCTATTGTAGGTACATTTTATGTCAGGCCCAGTCCAACCGCCGAGCAGTTCGTCGAGGTAGGCTCACAAGTGGATGAAGAGACGGTGGTGTGCATAATTGAAGCAATGAAAGTGATGAACGAAATCAAAAGTGAGATTAAAGGAACGATAAAGAAGATACTGGTCAGTGACGGCCAGTCGCTCGAATACGGCCAACCAATGTTTCTCGTTGAGCCGGGCTAGAGGAATGTCAAAGGACGTAAATGTTTTCGCGAATATTGATAGCAAACAGGGGTGAGATCGCACTGCGGATAATTCGTGCCTGCCGTGAACTTGGCGTTCAAACGGTAGCGGTGTATTCCGAGGCGGACCGTGGGTCGGCATATTTGAAGCTGGCGGACGAAACTGTTTGTATCGGACCGGAAGACCCGTTGGAGAGCTATCTGAATATTTCGCGAATAGTAAGTGCCGCCGAGATTTCCAATGTCGAGGCGATCCATCCGGGTTACGGCTTTCTGGCGGAGAACGCTCACTTTGCCCAGGTCTGTCAGGAGTGCAAGATAAACTTTATTGGGCCGAGTCCCGAATCGATGCGGTTGTTGGGCGATAAGGTGGCGGCGCGGAAGCTGGCCCGGCGTGCCAAGGTTCGGGTAGTGCCCGGTTCCGACGGAGTGGTAGCCGGCGAAAACGAAGCGGTGGATTTGGCGGCTACGATTGGTTATCCGGTGATAGTCAAGGCGGCCGGCGGAGGCGGTGGGCGAGGGATGCGTATAGCTCATAACGAGATGAGTTTGCGGGTAGCGTTCCACAGCGCCAAGACAGAAGCAAAAAACGCCTTTAATAATTCAGACTTATACATCGAGAAGTTCCTCGAACAGTCCAGGCATATTGAGGTGCAGATACTGGCGGATCGCGCAGGAACCGTGTTGCATTTGTGGGAGCGTGATTGTAGCCTGCAAAGGCGGTATCAAAAGATAATAGAGGAAACGCCAAGCCCATCTATTAATTCGGATGTGCGAGAAGAATTGTGCCAGGCCGCCGTTCGCCTGGCCAAAGCGGCCCAATACGTCAATGCCGGCACGGTGGAATTTCTGTTGGATAAAAAGGACAAATATTATTTCAGTGAGGCTAACACCAGAATCCAGGTGGAGCATCCGATAACCGAAATGGTCACAGATGTGGACATGGTGAAATGGCAATTACGAATTGCGGCGGGCGAGCATCTCAAGATGCGTCAAAAAGACATTAAACAGCAGGGTGTGGCGATTGAATGCCGTATTAACGCGGAAGATCCGTCGGACGGTTTTAAGCCCTGCCCTGGCCAAATCGAGCGTTATGTGGCGCCGGGTGGTTTTGGAGTGCGACTCGATACGCATGTGCACGCCGGTTATAAGGTTTCGCCGCGTTACGATTCACTTATCGGCAAACTGATCGTGCACAAGAAGAGCCGGGCCGAGGCGATCGCGTGTATGAGGCGGGCTTTGCAGGAATACGATTTGTTCCCGATAAAGACTACTATACCGTTGTGTTTGGAGATATTGTCTCATCCACAATATATAAAAGGTCAGATTGATACAGGTTTTGTCGAACGTACATGGTAGAGGACTTATGGGAATACAACAACTAAAAGGTAATGCGGTGGTAGGCCAGTCGGGCGGTCCTACCGGGGTAATCAATCAGTCGCTGGTTGGTGTGATCGAAGAGGTCCGCGAGCAGGAGTGCATTAACGAACTGCTTGGCGCTGTGCACGGCGTACGCGGCATTCTGAAAGAGGAATTCATTGATCTCAAGAAGCTTTCCAGGCGAAATCTCGACGATATCGCCCGGACGCCGTCGTCGGCACTGGGTTCGACGCGGGACAAACCGGACGAAGAATATTGCGATCTGCTGATCAAGGCGTTTCGCAAGAATAATGTACGTTATTTCTTCTATATCGGCGGTAACGATTCGGCAAGTACGGCGCACATTATTAACACTTTGGCGCAAAAGGCCGGTTACGAACTTAAACTGTTTCATATTCCCAAGACGATCGATAACGATCTTTTGGTGACCGATCACTGTCCGGGCTTTGGTACGGCAGCCAGATTCGTGGCACACGCGATTATCGGTGACGATCTTGATAACCGCGCTCTGCCGGGAATCAAAATAAATATCGTGATGGGTCGCAACGCCGGTTTCCTGACCGCTTCGTCCATGCTGGCGAGGCGCCGCGAAGGAGATGGACCTCATCTGATCTACGTGCCTGAAAGACCATTAGCTATGGAAAAATTTGCCAGTGATGTGGGCGAAGTTTACGAGCGGCTGGGCCGTTGCGTGGTGGTGGTCAGTGAAGGTATCGTTAACGAAGATAAGGTGCCCTGGGCTCAGTGGATTCAACAGAAAGTGGAGGCGGATGCCCATGGAAATGTACAACTTTCGGGCAGCGGTGCGCTGGCGGATTTCCTGGTTAACGAACTGAAAAAGTCTATGAGCGGCCGCATGCGCGCCGATACATTCGGCTATCTCCAACGCAGTTTTCCGGGCCTGATCAGCCCGGTGGATGCCTACGAGGCTCGATATTGTGGTCGCATGGCGGTGTTTTACGCGGTTGGCGAAAACTCGGCAGGCAGCGTATGCCTACAACGGTTCGGTAAGGGAGATCGCTATCGGATAGAAACCTTCCTGACGACCCTGGCATCGGTGGCGGTCAAAACAAAATGTCTGTCAGATGAATTTATCAACGAGTCAGGCAACAATATAAACGAAAGCTACCGGGATTATGTTTCTCCATTAGTCGGTCCGTTGCCGGAAACCGGTTACGTGATTGGCTGAGATACGTTATGGACTATTTTCAATATCGTAGCAATCAGTTGTATTGTGAAGATGTGCCGGTACGGCGGATTGCCGATGAAGTGGGTACGCCGGTATATATGTACAGTGCGGCGACGCTGCAACACCATTTCGGAAATCTCGAAAAAGCCTTCGCAGAGCTGACGCCGTTGATCTGTTATTCCGTTAAGGGTTGCAGTAATATCCACATCTGCCGACTTTTGGCGCAGATGGGCAGTGGCTTTGACGTCGTCAGCGGCGGAGAGTTGTTTCGTGTTCAGCAGGCCGGTGGTCGGGCCGATAAGGTCGTTTACGCCGGAGTCGGAAAAACGGATCAGGAAATTCGCCAGGCCATTACGGCAGGCATAGCTTACTTCAATATCGAGTCGGAAGCGGAACTTGCCAACCTGGTTACCATAGCCGAAGATATGGCCCAGCCGGTGCAGGCGGCGCTGCGTATCAATCCTGACGTCGATCCTAAAACACATCGTCACACCACGACCGGCAAAAAGCAAACCAAGTTTGGCGTTGACCTGGAACTCGCTACGAAGGTTTTTCAGCGGTATGGACATGACCGATACGTCAAACTCAATGGAGTTCATCTGCATATCGGTTCGCCTGTAAATTCGGTCGATCCTTATGCCAAAGCAATAGAAAAGACACTGAGCTTTATCGATGAACTGCGTTCGCAGGGTTTTACCGTGGATATGATCGATGTTGGCGGAGGTTTCGGCACTGATTATACCACCGGACAGGCGCCGAACACGGCAGATTACGCGGCGGTGATCATGCCTCTGCTGCGGGGTAAGGGATTGCGGTTGATCCTTGAACCGGGCCGTAGCATATCGGGCAACGCCGGCATATTGGTGACCAGAGTGCTCTATATGAAACAAAGTGGACAAAAATATTTTGCCATTGTCGATGCGGCGATGAACGATCTGATTCGTCCGGTGCTCTATGAAGCATTTCACTTTATCTGGCCGGTTCAGGTGGATAATGGGTTTGCCATTGAAAATCGAAGCGATCCGGTGGAAATCGCGGGTACGAGGAAGATGGACGTGGTCGGCCCCATCTGCGAAACAGGTGATTATTTGGCGCGAGACCGTTTCTTGCCGCCGTTGCGGCGTGGTGACTTGCTGTCAGTCTTTACTGCCGGTGCGTACGGATTTGCCATGAGCAGTCAGTACAATTCACGCGGACGAGCCGCCGAGATTCTTGTCGAGGGGACCACCTTCAGAATTATCCGACGGCGTGAACGCTACGAAGATCTGATCGCGATGGAGAAAACCCCGGATTGACCAAAAAAGCAAACCTTTGACGCGGGCGCCAAAAAAACGGCGGAAGCTAAAATAGCGACGGAAAAGAAAATAACCCTGCTTAGGAACTGCCCATCAGTGGCTTAGCGGTGGGGGGGGAGTCTGGGTTAGTTTCTATATTACTTTTGCGAGATTCCAGTTCCTGCTGAAGGTTGAGGGCCTTTACCAGATTAGCTCGCATCCCAGCCAGACACACGAGCAGAATCAAACCACCTCCTGCCGCAGCAGCCAGGGCGATAAGAATTATAAAAGTTTCCATTGAGCCCACAACAATATTCCTTTAGGTCAGGCGGGCCAAAACCACCGTAATGATCCCGGCTCAGAAATTTCTTCCAACAGGAAAAATATCGGTAAAAGGCACAGAAAACATTTAGTTTGTTTTTAGTGTTGTTCAGCACAGGCAGGTTACGATTGTTGCAGCAAAGCTATGTAGCCTCCGTCGCGATAGTCAGCCTCCGCGGAATGGTCGCCGGCTTGATCGGTTGGCCGGTTCCTGTCACTTGTTGGGGCATGTTCACAGCTCCGGGTGCGGGCATGGGGAAGAGTGAGTTTCTGGCCGGACAGGCCCAAAGAACTGTTTTCCTCCAGGAATTTTTGTATCAGAGATTCGTTTTCGAGGGTATCAATACTACAAGTGCTGTAAAGAATTTTTCCGTTTGGCCTGATCGCCAGAACCGCTGTTTTCAGCAGTTCCGACTGCTGACGAGCCAATCGTACGATAGCAGCCGGCTTGAGCAGATGGCGTACCTCGACACGTCGGGCCAGCACACCGGTATTGCTGCAGGGCGCATCAACAAGAACGGCATCGAAGGGACCGTCACGTCCCATAAGATTGTGCAGTTCATCGGCTCGGCATGTTTGTACGATAGTGATACCGAGCCGACGGCAGTTCTCCTCGATCAGGGCCAGTTTCTCGGAACTGACATCGCACGCGACAATTGTCCCGTTATTGTCCATCAATTCAGCCAAATGCGTAGTTTTACCGCCGGGAGCGGCGCAAAGGTCAAGAATACGCTGACCAGCCAGCGGTTCCAGCATGGGTGTTGCCGACATTGCGGTAACGTCCTGTACGAAAAACAAACCTTCCTGATAGCCCGGCAGTTGCCCAGGCACCGCTGGCTGCAATAATTGTATTGCTGGGCCATTGGTTTTGGCACGAATGCCGGCTTTGGTTAACCGCTCCAGCATCTGGGCATCGGTGCAGCGAAGACGGTTTACCCGCAGTGTCAGGGCCGGATGGGAATTATCGGCCAGGCAAATCGCCCGGACTGTCTCCTGATCGAACTGCTTGAGCCAACGTTCTATCAGCCAAAGTGGATGGCCGAAACCCAGGCTATAATATTTCGCCGGTCTTTTGCTCGGATCGGGTAAAAAATCGCTTTTGAACTGACAGGCGTATTGTTCATCGCGCCAAAGCGTAGCACGGGGCCGGGTCGCGTTGTCACTGGTGAGCGGCCCTTCCATATCGCGTTGGATCGAACGCAGCACCGCGTTGACGAATGTTTCGCCGCCGCGGATTCCGGTCTCGCGAGCCTGCTCGACCGCCTGATGTACAGCGGCAAAATCGGGTGTTCGCTCCAGATAAACAAGCTGATAAAGCCCAACACGCAATATCTGCAGCAATATCGGATCGATTTTCCGTATGCCTCGATTACTATGTTTACTGATAAGATGGTCCAGCGTGATAAGATATCTGCAGACACCGCAGGCCAGTTCATGCCCCAGCCGGCGGTCGCGACTATCCAGTTCCCCACTGCTGAATATATCGTTCAGGCTTTCCTGAATACGCTGTTGACGCTGCTGGAAGGCCAGTAAAGAGTTGGCCGCGATATTGCGGGCGCTATTGTTATCAAGTGTGGATTGTTTTTTCAGAACCATAAATATAGTTAACTTTCGCAGTTTTTTTTACCCAATTTCCATCCAACAGGGCCTGTTACGCAAAAATGGTTTTTTATATGCTTTCGATAAATGTTCCGCTAACGTATAAAATTATCGGTCTTGGTCCCAAAAGGCCCTGTTCTGGCTTTGCTTATAAACAACACACAAGAAAAAGTGCGACACGTAGAGCCGCGTAAGCGAAATCGCACATATACAGTTTTCCAGATGCACACGTTGATCAAATGGCTGCCCTAATCAAAATGGCGGCATCAATCAAGGGCAAAACCGGACCGTTATCCGTCGAGGAATCGATCGCCGGGCTGCAGACGTCTGCCGTTGACAAAGGCGGCAAAGTCCATCAATTTGCTATTGTCCGGTCGGATTTCCAACAGTTTTATTTTCCCCGGCCTGCAGATGATACTCATATCCTCGGTGACGGTCCCCGGCGGTTCGGTTGTTTCATCGGCACATTCAGATATAACCTCGGCTCGGCCTATGCAGACGCGTTCGGGCATGGTTTTCGCTTTTTGTTGAAGCTGGCAAAACGCGCCCGGCCAGGGCCACATACCGTGAATAAAATTGCGGATTCCACGGACCCCCTGATTCCAGCGAATCTTACCGTCATTTTTTTCCAGTTTTGGCGCTCGACAGGCAAGGCTGTCGTCCTGGATCAGCGGTGCGTCTGTTCCCTGGGCAATCTTCTCCAGCACTTCGCCCACAAGATGTGGGCCCATAATCGCTAGGCGGTCGTGCAATTCGCCGGCAGTCTCCTGTGGTTTTATCTCAGTGGCGACCTGTCCCAGGATGTTCCCGGCATCCCAAAATTCGTTGACTTCGATTACGGTCAGGCCGGTCTGCTTTTCTCCATTGATAATGGCCCAATTGATCGGGGCGGCACCGCGATATTTCGGTAACAGCGAACCGTGCAGGTTGATAACCCGACAGTTCGGAAGGTTCAGCAGGGCGGTTCCGATTTTTTGCCCGAAAGCTATCACCAGCAGTATTTCAGGCTCCAGGGAGGTGATATGATCGACCAGTTCGTGATTGTTTACATTTTCTGACTGGCGGTAGGGCAGGTTTAGTTCCTCAGCCACACTGGCGATAGGTGTCGGGTGCATTTTTCTGCCGCGACCGGCCTGGCGGGCCGGTTGAGTGATCACTTCCAAAACCTGGTGTTTCCGGCCGGACGAGCCGACCAGCCATTTGATGCTCTCACAGCCGAACTCGCCGCTTCCCAGAAATACTATCCGCATATCCAAGCACCTTTAACCATGAAAAACAGTCTGGTAATACGATAACTCCTGTTGTGGCAACCGTCAACATTTCTTTAACCGGGGCTGCAAATTCTATTGACAATGGTGGCCCGAACCACTATAAAACTGGTCTTGCGGATTTTTGTGAGGAAATAGATATGCCAACGAATATCAAAATTACCGCCGGCGATGTTCAGGTACGAGCTGAGTTGAATGACGGACCCACGGCTCGCGCGATCGCCGCGACGCTGCCAATTACGGCAACGGCCCAGCGGTGGGGCGATGAGATATATTTTGCGATTCCCGTCGAAATGGAACTGGAAAAAGATGCAACGGAGGTCGTTGATTTGGGGACGCTGGGTTATTGGCCCACAGGCAATGCTTTTTGTATGTTTTTTGGTCCTACGCCCGCCTCGCGGGGTGACCAGATACGTGCCGCCTCGGCCGTGAGTATTATTGGAGACATGCTCGGAGATATTACCGAACTAACCACCGTGCCCAATGGGGCTAAGGTGGGTATAGAATTGTTGTGACAGATATTTTTTTAAGGAGTAGTATTTATGCCATTGGTAACAACTGAAAAAATGTTCAAACAGGCTTATGATGGTGGCTTTGCCATCGGAGCGTTCAATGTAAATAATATGGAGTTACTACAGGCCATTGTGGATGCCTGCAAGGCGGAAAATGCACCACTCATTTTACAAATATCCAAAGGCGCCAGGGAGTATGCCAATATCAAGTACCTAAAGGCCCTGATCGACACCGCGGTAAGTGAAACCGACCTGCCCATAGCGATACACTGCGATCACGGCGATACCTTCGAATTGTGTAAACAGTGTGTGGATGATGGATATACCTCGGTGATGATCGACGCGTCGCACAAACCGTTTGAAAAAAACGTGGCGCTGACCAGACAGGTGGTTGAATATGCACACGCGAATAAAGTGGTCGTGGAAGCCGAGATCGGTCAATTGGGGGGTATTGAGGAAGATGTCGTGGGCGTCTCGCAAGATGATGTTACCAAGCATCTGACCGACCCGGACGAGGCCGTCGAATTCGTCAGGCAAACCAATTGTGATTCCCTGGCGGTGGCCTGCGGAACCAGTCACG
Organism: uncultured Pirellulales bacterium; assembly: GCA_964537505.1. Lineage (GTDB taxonomy): Bacteria > Planctomycetota > Phycisphaerae > Sedimentisphaerales > SM23-30 > DAINBT01. The sequence goes on along the minus strand of CAZICK010000022.1, from coordinate 26,409 downwards.
GCGCCTTCAAGTTCAAGTCCGCGCCCAAATTGGCGTTCGACGTGATTGAGAAGATCGCCAATCGTCTGCCGGGCTTCCCGTTGGTCATGCACGGTTCCAGTAGCGTACCGAAAGAATTCGTCGATCTTATCAACCGGTATGGCGGAAATATGCCAAACACCATGGGAGTGCCGGAAGAGGCCATCAGTAAGGCCGCCAAAATGGCGGTGTGCAAAATCAACATAGACACCGATCTGCGTTTGGCCCTGACGGCAAAGATCAGACAGGTATTCACGGAAAAACCCGGTGAGTTCGATCCGCGTAAATACCTGGGACCGGGACGGGATGCCATTACACAGATGGTCAGACACAAACTACACGTACTGGGTTGTGCGGGCAAGGCCGACATCTGCCGCTGACAGGGTCGTCGCTCGTTTAATCTTCATGACTCCACTTACTGCGGGCCTCCCAAAGACTTGCATCCGTACTATCCGCGTCACTGCGCGATTGTTCACTTTTGCACATGCTGTAAAGGTCGGTCCAAGGCCCCATAACTTGCCTTTTCTCATAAGAAAGACAATAATCTTTTAGAAAAGAATGTTATTGTCAAGCCGGCTAAGGGGCATTTTGGTTTCCCCAGGCTGGTTGGAACGGCCGAAAATCGGCGGCAGTTCAGCGACAGAGCAGTAATTATGCATGGAATTGCCTAAAAAGTGGACTTTTTTTGGAAAAATTTGGTTTTTATATGTCAGGAGTGGCCTATTCGCCAAAACCCGGCATTTGATCTCTAAAATTTTTTAAGGAAAGGTTTTTTTCGGGTTAACTTGACATGAAGAACTGCCGAATTGGTAGGTGACGCAAAATAGGCGTGAATTATTATTTGATGAGGTTGGAAAACTCGGTTTTTATAAGCTTTTTAAGCGAGGGGATTTGAGGCCCTAAGAAGCCTGAAATGGAATAGTGTGCTAATGGACAAGAAAAAAAATGTATTGACAACGGGGCAAGTGGCCAAGATTTGTAATGTCGCGCCGCGTACAGTGTCCAAATGGTTTGATTCGGGGCGGTTACGCGGATATCGGATACCGGGCAGTAAAGATCGCCGTATCCCTCTCTCGCAGTTAATCCGCTTTATGCGCGTCCACGGAATACCGTTAAATGGGCTTGACGGAGGTACCGTGCGTGTCATGCTGGTTGACAGCGAAGAAGGAAGAAACAGGGCCATCAGTGAGGCATTGGAAAAGGATGGGCGATTTGACGTAAAAACTGCCGAGTGCGGATTTGATGCGGGACTGATTGCGGAACAATTCCACCCACATGTCATCTTTATGGATATAATGTTGGAAGACATCAATCCTAAGCGCATTTGCCAGATTATCCGGGAAAACACGGAATTGCAAACTACACGCATAATTGCGTTTACTTCTGTCTTGACCGAAGGAGAAGGACAGGCCCTGTTACAGCAGGGATTTGATGGTTATCTGTGTCGGCCGCTTGATATCAAGAAAATCATTCAGTGTATCGATGAGAGCATATCGATTATCCACTGATTAGATGCCTTGGTCGAATAGCGACACAACAACAAATTTGTGTTTCCGGCCCGGCATTGCTTGGAGGCAAGGCTCAAAAGGCCTTTCAAGGGCAGTGTCTGGGATCCATTGGCTCAGGGTCGTCGTGAAAATCTTACGGCGGCCTTTTTTTTCTTCTGATTTTCCCGCCGGCTGAACTTGCCAACCCAAATTTCTCACGCATGCTGCCAAATATCCCCATATAAGTATTTGTCTCGCAATATCGAGCATTTTGCTATATATTTGAATTTGACAGATAATCTCACACGCCAGGTACCCAACTTTGATGTTGACGCCAAAAGTCGATATTCACACCTGAAAACGCCGCATTGGTATCAGAATCGACGTTTCGTAATCCTTTTGACGCTGGTGTCAACTTTACAAAAATCGTTTGCGGTTTGTGAATATGGCCGTATAATGCCGACAGTATAATGCTGATGGCGTTATTTGGTGTTTTATTGCCATATAGAGGTGGACAGATAAAACAGTTCAAAATAATGAAAGGAGCAACTGATTATGACTGTAAAGATGTTTTTGCCAGAGAAAGACATTCCTCGTCAATGGTATAATTTGGCTGCTGATCTGCCCACCCCGTTGCAGCCGCCGCTTGGGCCCGGTGGCAAACCGATTTCCCCTGATATGCTGGCGCCCGTTTTTCCCATGAATTTAATCGAACAGGAGGTCAGCCATGATCGCTGGATAGATATTCCAGAGGGAATCCTTGATCTACTATATCGCTGGCGCCCTTCTCCTCTGCATCGGGCCAAGTACCTGGAAAAAGCCCTCAATACACCGGCTCGTATATATTATAAAAACGAGGGTGTCAGTCCGCCCGGTTCTCACAAACCCAATACCGCTGTAGCACAGGCTTGGTACAATAAACAATTTGGCATAAAACGATTGACCACTGAAACAGGTGCAGGTCAGTGGGGCAGTGCCTTGAGTTTTGCCTGCTCACTGATCGGACTGGAATGCAGGGTCTTCATGGTCAGGATCAGTTTTGACCAGAAGCCGTTTCGCAGGCTGATGATGGAAACATGGGGCGCTAACTGTATCGCCAGTCCCAGTGACAAAACCAACGCCGGCAGAAAAATTCTCAAAGAAATGCCGGACACCCCGGGAAGTCTCGGAATTGCTATTAGTGAGGCAATCGAAGCGGCCGTTACCGATCCAACCGGGTCAACACGTTATTCGCTCGGTAGTGTCCTAAATCATGTCCTGCTCCATCAAACCATTATCGGGCTGGAAGCTAAGAAACAACTGGAAATGTTTGGTGAAAATAAGGTTGACGTAGTTATCGGCTGTGCCGGCGGCGGTAGCAATTTTGCCGGTCTTGCATTCCCGTTTGTCGCCGACAAGATCAACGGCGCCGACATCAAAATCATTCCGGTCGAGCCGACTTCGTGTCCAACCATGACACGTGCCCCGTTCAGCTACGATCATGGCGATATGGCCCGTACCACACCACTGTTGCCGATGCACTCTTTGGGACATGCTTTCATACCGCCTCCAATCCATGCCGGCGGTTTGCGATATCATGGTATGGCTCCATTGGTTTCTCAGGCGATTGTGGAGGGACTGCTGGAACCGCTGGCGATTCCGCAGTTGGAATGCTACGAAGCTGCTATGCTGTGGGCTCGCACTGAAGGAACTATCAGTGCTCCCGAGACCAGCCATGCCATCGCCGCAACCATCCGACAGGCCCGCCAGGCCGCCGAAGAAGGCAAAAAAAAGGTTATAATCATGAATTGGAGCGGTCACGGGCTGATGGACTTGACCGGCTATCAGGCTTTTCTTGAAGGCAAACTGGTCGATCATGCCATCTCGGAGGATGAACTGCGACAATCGGTCAGCGTCATGGATGGACTTCCAAAACCCAGCACCGCTAAAACAGGTAAATGGTAACAATGAGCATTGACAAGCCCCACGACAAACGCCTCATACGATGCCCGATGCTCGGCCATGATGTGTCGTTTGCGTATTGCCGACAAACCGGCTCGTCGATGCCTTGTCATAAAATTTTGGATTGTTGGTTTGAGGTTTTTCCTGTAGCCGATTTTGTGCGTGAGCATTACAGCACGGAACAAATACAGCGAATTTTTGCTCCGCCTAAACCTAAAATTACTTCGCTTATTGAATTAATACAACAGGCGCAAAAAAATATCGAACCGCCTGATAATCAATAATAGACGTTACTGGAGTTTGTTTTGTCTCGCACTTATGGGAGTGTGAATGGTTTTATTGTTCTATTGGTAATAGGAGATGATGAGCATGAAAAAACTAGTGATTGGCCAAATTGTCTGCTTGACCTTTGTGATGGCTTTGACGGGCGTGGCCCAGGCGGGTGAAACAGGTCATTATCCGCTCGGTTCCGAAGGGCTCAAGGCCGCCACTCTGCCGCCTCCGGGCTTGTACTTACGTACCTATACCAGTTTTTACACTGCCAATGTCTTAAGAGACGGCGATGGCGATAATGACGGGCTTGGCCTTGACCTCGACGCCCTGGCCATCGTTCCCAGGGTTATCTGGATGACCGACAAAAAAATCCTAGGAGCCGACTACGGTATGGACGCGCTGCTTCCGTTTGTTCAGACGGATTTTGAGTTGGACACCGTAGGCTTTAAGGACAACGATTTCTGTATCGGTGATTTTTTCCTAGAGCCAATCGACCTTGCCTGGCATGGTGACCGTTATGATGTTGGCGCGGCTTTCGGCGTCTGGATGCCGACCGGCGACTACAACGAAACCAAACCCGCTTCGCCAGGCAAAGGCTTCTGGACCACCATGTTCACCTTGGGTGGAACATACTATTTGGATGAGGAAAAAACCTGGTCCGCCTCCATCCTGGGACGCTATGAAATCCACAGCAATAAACAAGACGCTGATATCACCCCGGGCGACGACATGCTCTTCGAATGGGGCCTTGGCAAAATGCTCACTGAGACTGTGGAAGTGGGCTTGATCGGTTACAATCGGTGGCAGGTCGCTGACGATTCCGGTTCCGATGTCACATGGGACACTGGTATCCACGACCGTGTTGCTGCCATTGGGCCTGAAATCAACGTCTTCATTCCTGCATCCAAAATGTTTGTTTCTCTCAGGGCCGCTTGGGAGTATGCTGCCGTGGACCAGCCCGAAGGCACTACTACCACGCTGACCCTGACAAAAATATTCTGATTCGCAAAAAAATCGCCGGGCAGCGCCGCCGGACACATGACTTTGACTTGTCCCTGCGGCTGGCGTAGTTGGGCGATGGTATGTTGAGAGTTGTGTTTTGAGTTCTTGCGCACCGAATGGGAATCCGTGCGCAAGAACCAAAACACGCATTAGGCTGGTGTCTGGCTTCATCGGATTTATGCCGGAATACGGTCGGGAAAAGCATGATTTTTGACTTATTGCAATGGTATCGCTGTTCTTGTATAATAAACACATCTGTTATGCTGGAATCTGTGTCATTGTATGAGGAACGCGATATGTTCGCAGGCAAGAAAATCGTTGTTATCATGCCCGCCTATAATGCCGCCTTGACGTTGCGTCGAACCTATGACGAAGTCATGGCTCAGGAGATAGTCGATGAGGTTATTGTGGTCGATGATGCCAGCCGTGATGACACCGCCGCAATTGCCAAAACGCTGCCAAAAACCACCGTTCATACCCATCCACAAAACCAGGGATACGGCGCCAACCAAAAAACCTGTTATCGGCTCGCCCTCGAAGCTCAGGCCGACATCATCATCATGGTCCATCCAGACTACCAATACACGCCAAAATTAATTCCGGCGATGGCTTCAGTGATCGCAAACGGATTATACCAATGCGTCTTGGCATCGCGCATTCTTGGCGGCTATGCGATCAAGGGAGGAATGCCGTTCTGGAAATACATTGCTAATCGGCTTTTGACGTTGGCCGAAAATATTATGACCGGGGCAAAGCTTTCTGAATACCACACCGGTTACAGGGCTTTCTCGCGGGAACTGCTGGAAAAACTGCCGCTGGAAAAAAATTCCGACGACTTTGTCTTCGACAACCAAATGCTGGCTCAAATTCTATGGGAGGGTTGCCATATAGCTGAAGTAAGTTGTCCTACTAAGTATTTTGAGGAAGCTTCTTCCATCAATTTTCAGCGCAGCGTGAAATACGGCCTCGGCTGTCTGATTACCGCGGCACAATACCGTTTGGCGAAGATGAGAATAATTAAATCGAGGTTATTTCATCGCTGATGAAGCGAACGTCAAAAAAAACACCTGTCTTGTTAGCATACCTGCTGCTGGTCATAGCTACCGTCATTGCGTATGCGCCCATCCGGCACAATGATTTCACCAGTTACGATGACGATGATTATATAACCAACAACCCAAACGTTCAGGTCGGCCTTACGCGACAATCTGTTATTTGGGCCTTTACAACTTCGCATGAAGCCAATTGGCATCCGATCACCTGGCTCAGTCACATGCTGGATTGTCAGTTGTTTGGACTCGAACCTCTTGGCCATCATTTGACCAATTTGTTCTTTCACATAGCCAACACGCTGCTGGTGCTCTGGGTCTTAAAAAAAATGACCGGCGCCCTTTGGCCCAGCGCCTTTGTCGCCGCGGCCTTCGCACTGCATCCGCTGCACGTCGAATCTGTTGCCTGGGCCTCCGAACGAAAAGACGTTTTAAGCACATTTTTCTGGATGCTGACTATGGCTGCGTACGTGCGATATACGCAGCAGCGTACTATTATAAAATATCTGCCGATAGTCTTGTTTTTCGCCCTCGGTCTCATGGCCAAACCAATGCTCGTGACACTGCCATTTGTATTGCTCCTGCTCGACTATTGGCCCCTGGCTCGTTGGCCACAGCCCCAGCTACCTAACGCCTCGACACGCAAACCATCGAAAAAGACCCGTGCCCCACGACCTGTCATATATCGATTGCTTTGGGAGAAGGCTCCATTGTTTGTCCTTTCCGCGGCATCATGCGTTGTCACTTTTTTTGTCCAGCGCAGTGGTGGCGCGGTAGTGAAAATCGATCTAATGCCATTCGACATACGAATCACCAACGCATTGGCGTCTTACGTAACTTATTTAGCAAAAATGATTTATCCCGCTTCGCTGGCCCCGTTATACCCGCTCAAGTATTTGCCAACTTGGCAGCCGATCATTTCTTTCTTCATCTTGGTTGTCATCTCAGCGATTGTGATTTATTGGGCTCGCCGGCGGCCCTATCTGATAGTAGGCTGGTTATGGTATATGGGCACTCTCGTTCCGGTCATTGGCTTGTTACAGGTTGGAGTACAGGCCTACGCCGACCGTTACACATATCTGCCCTTATTGGGAATTTTTATTATGATCGCCTGGTTTGCTGCTGAGCTTACGGCCAAATGGCGCCGGCGTAAGCTCGCGATCGGTATATCAATATCAGCGGTGCTGATGATCACCGCGGCATTGCTGATATGTACCCAAAACCAGGTGCGCAAGTGGCGGGACAACTGCACTTTGTACAAACACACTTTAGCGGTGACCGAAAACAATGGTATCATGCACTACAATTACGGCTGTGCTTTGCTCAATGACAAGGAAGATTTTGAAACGGCCATTGAGCACTTTAAGAAAACACTGCAGATCAGACCTACCAAGGTCAGCGCGCTTAACAATTGGGGCGTAGCCCTCCAAAGGCTGGGTAAGGAGCAGGAGGCCATTGAAAAATGGAACCAGTCTATCCAGATCGACCCCGACAATCCCAACACTAATTATCACTTGGGTATGGCCTTGAAAAGGCAGCAAAAATATGAAGACGCCGCCGGGCATTTTGAAAAGTCCCTCCAACTCAAACCCGTCTGGTACGTTCATTCTTCCCTGGGAGACATTTATTTCCAAATGGGGAAAATCGATCTGGCCATCGACCAGTGGACCAGGGCGATAAATTTGAACCCGCTTACTCCGGTGGTGCTCAACAAATTAGCCTGGCTTTTGACTTTTGCCACCGACCCAAAGCTCCAAGATACCGCCCGTGCCGTCAAACTTGCTCAGCGGGCATGTGAACTTACCCGGTACGAACAATACCCTTTTTTGGAGACCCTCGCTGCTGCCTATGCCGCCGACGGCCAACTGCCGCTCGCCGTACAGACCGTACAAAAAGCTCTCGATTTAGCCATCGCCACAGGCAACAAAGACGCTGCCGCCAAGATACAAAAGCAATTAGAAAACTATAAAGAAAAGCAATTAGAAAGCGATAAAGCAAGATAGGTGTTTTTACTATTGCACTTCATTCTTTCCCTCGCTCCACGCGGCCTCTCTACATCGCCGAAACCAGCTTTTTCAGTGCCCGCCCGCGATGGGAAATAGCGTTCTTCTCTTCGTAGGGCAACTGGGCAATCGTCTTGCCCTTTTCCGGCAGATAAAAAATCGGATCATACCCAAAACCATTTTCCCCACGCCCCTCCTCAGCTATAGCGCCTTCCACAAAACCTTCCACTTCCACCAGCACCTCCCCAGCCCTCGCCAGGCACAAACAGCAGCAGAACCTCGCCGTACGTTTCCCGGCAGGCACTTCCGCCAATAACCTCAGCAGTTTTTGGTTATTCGCCTCATCGCGATTGGCCCCTTCGACTCCCGCGAATCGTGCCGAATAAATACCCGGCGCACCATCGAGCGCATCGACCTGCAGACCAGAATCATCAGCCAAAACGACACAGTTGAGAATCTTACTATAGTGCATCGCTTTTTGCCGTGCATTCTCAGCAAACGTCGAGCCAACCTCTTTCACGTCTTCAATTTCACCGAACTCCACGAGACAACGTAACCTCACCGAACAGCCCACAAGCAGCTCTCGCAACTCATGCAATTTACCTCGGTTGGTCGTAGCCAGAACAATTTCATCGAACTTCTCATTTATTGTCATCTTATCATCACGCCTTACAGCCGACTAAAACGGCATCTGCCGCCGATCTACCCCGAATATATCCAATTTTATAAAACGTGACTTACGCTGCGATCGCACTTTATTGCCATCGTCGTCATAGCTGATATCATATATCTTATATCCATTTTCATGATAAAAAGGATATTTGCTTCGCAACTCTTGTGCCGACGGCGACAGCGTTGTTTTTTGTACGCCGTTTTCCCACTGCTTGCCAAAGTCCACAGACGACAGGCAGCCGACATAAACACGGGAATGAAAACGTCCATGTACAAAAAAAGCAGCTTCACCATCTTGCCGCAGGTTAGTTACAGCTTTCACGGCATCGGCTTTACGATCGTAGTAATTTTTCTCCGGCACATCGTAATATGTCCCGATCTCCAGTGAATGAGCGCAGTTGCTTTTCAGCAGGTTCCATTGTTCTGGTGCGGGCGGATCCGGCTCGGGTATTTCCATTATGTAACAAAACTGCCACGGCCCAGGCTCCAACTGCCCGTATATTTTCTTCACCACAGCCAGTTCTTTTTTTGCCTGCGAATCGGTCTCGAAATGCCCATAGTTCACAGCCAAACCAAGTTCACTGTTTTGCAGCCAGACATCGTTACTGCCCAGCACCTTCCTGGCACGCGCTTGAAGCTCGCTAGCCAGTTGCATCTTACCGGGCTGATTATACTGAGCCAGCAAAATCGTCAATTGCCCCTTACCCTTACCGCCGCTATCTCCGCCGGCATACCCCGACATTGCCCCACCATATCCACCCGAATCCACACCACCGCCGCATCCGCCCAGAACAATCACCACCAGCAAAATCAATTTTACACTTATCTGATTGTTCGACTTTTTCACTTCAAGCTTATCCAAAATATCCCCCATGTTAAAACTCCTCCAATTGTCGTCATCTTACCGTTCCAGCCAGCAACCAACGCGAGCGGCCTTTTGTCAACTATTTCCAACAGTAAAAGTGGCTACGCCACCTCCTTCTCGTTACCAATGTATTATACGCATAATAGCTACTTTCTCTCACTCGATATCTAAAGTTCAATGACACCTGCGATCATTTTGTAACACCGTTCGGGAGTTTTATCGTCACGTTTCCACGGAGTAGCTAAACTAACTGTTAGCATACACTCACTGCTAATTTTTTCGTTGTTTCTTAATCGGCCCGAAAGAACAACATCAGTTAACTTCAAATCCAAATAATTTCTTCCGTACGAAAAACAAACCCGCCACTTCCTATTGTCATATTCATCACGATTGAATTTTACATTTCCACTGCGAATAAGCTGCAAGGATTTCCATTGTTCTTTTGGAACACTTTCAAAAAATTCTATGTCCACTTTTTTGTCATCATTGTGCAACAGAAAAATATCTTCCTCAATATATTCCAAAGCGTCTTCGGGAGATATAGTCCCAATCTTTTTCCACTTACCCGGAAAAAGAATTCTATTTTCAGGCTGACAACCATAATTCTCAGATTCTCCGCCAATAGGAATTTCCAGAACATCCAAAATCTTGGGCTCATTACCGTTAATCAGTCTTTCATTCCCTATTGCCCCTTCATGGCCTCTGGGATTAAAAGGCCTTACCCACTCTTTTGTACACATGTCAATTCCAGCTACACAACGTCCCCCTCCACCTTTGTAAGAATTCGCTAAACATAGGATTTGTGCCACATTCATTCCCCCTATAAATGATGGATAAAAACATCGCCCCAACGATTTTGGAGATATTCAGCAACAAGTCTTCGGTGACATTTTCCTGGCTGGGCTTCACTACACAAAAGGCAAACGTTATTAATCTCCTCGCATGTCACAAGATTTTCAATTTGTCGCTCAGTCATTAATTGGCGAAATTGGGATTCGTACTCACTCCAGTCAATCTCCTTTTTTTTGTATCCATCCAAAATGTTCTTTGTTGGTGCAAACTCCGGCCTGTGAATATACTCTATCTTGCCAATCTCTTTGAGGAAGTACTCGATATCTTGCTTTTTGGTGAATCCGGCTAATTGCGATACATTGTTCAGGCGTACATCAATTACCCTTTCTATCCCGGCATCCATCAATTTTGTGAAGAACTCACAAGCGCTCTTTCCAGCAAAGCCAATAGTAAATATGTTGATCTTTGTTTTATTATTTTGCCCGCTCATATAACTTACTTGGCCCTTCTGACCTATGAGAGATATTTTGCGATTGTTGGTTATACGCCTGTTCAATTAAGTCCGATTCCGTTTTTTCCTGTTCAAAAAGTGTTGGCTCAATTTTGAGCATCTCAACCAGTCTGCGTTCGGCATCGGCATGATCCTCAATTCCTCCATCTTCCAGGATGTGTTTAATGCGAAGGTTATATTCTTTAAGGTTTCTGCATATAAGGATAGTTCTATGACATTCCAATGGTTCTTTCTCCGTGCACATCAAAGCAACGTGACATTTCCCGATACTTGTAAGAAAACGCCCAACTCCATCCTTGAATTCCTTCCTTCTGGCTATCCGTTTGAAGTTCACATAACCATCTTCATAACATGCCGGATCATCTGGGCGAGCACCTAGTTCTTTACCCGAAAACACATATTGAATATCGACTGCTTTAAGAGCGGCAGAAAGAATAGTTTTGTCGAATTGAGAGCAATACCGGCTGTAAGGAACCGAGCGAACATCTACAACAATGCCAATCTTGTGACGCTTGAGTAAATCAATAAAATGTTCTATTGTATGGTTAGAATGGCCGATTGTATACAAAATGTTATGTTTTGTTTCACTCATTTGATAGGCTATAAAATACTCTAAGTTATCAATTCTTGCCATCCCGTAACTATCATTGAATTAATATAAAAAACATTCACTATCTCTTCTTACATAATACCAAAACTTTCTAGGTTATCAAGAAAAAATTTAACGACAACTCTCCCGAATTAGGCCCCGTCAAAGCAGCTAACCAAACCATTCTGGCCAGCCGCAATGATATCTCTGTGTCCTCGACGTTCTTCAATTTGTTTTCCTATTCTTATTTCCTAGTGCCTCGTGCCTCATCGGCTGGAAACCAGCGAGTATCAGGCTCAAGTATCGCATGGGCAGAATCGGGAAAGTTGCGATGTGACACCATTATTTATCCTCCCCGCCGCGGCAAGAAATATCCATTCTGGCGAAAATAAAATCTCTGATTTCGGTTGTAATCACAAGCGATTCTTCGGCTTGCTGCCTGGTCGGCATATAAAAATCATCCGGATACCGGATTTCCACGGCATAGGGCGTGAGCGTTTCCGCCTTTCTTTGTATGGAGGAGAAACTTTGGTCCACCTGTATGCACTGGGCGACGATGTCGGCGAGGTTATGAGAATACGGAAAAGTCTGGTTATGGTAGATGAGATACGCCTTGAGATATTTTTCCGATGCCTGTTGACAATGAAAGCAAACCGTATCCAGGGGCGCCGACGTGTCGGCGGCGGACATAATTATCTCGGCATTCTTTCTATCGCTTTCAGCCTTACTGAGCCAAGCCCGGACATACTCTTTGGTTTTATCGTTCATAAAGAACATCTCCTTCGTTTAACACGGTGTTGATAAAGGCCTGCGGCACTGACTGCCATCGCTGCACGTCGGAATGGGTATAAAAAAGGATGTCTTTCGGCGTTTTGAACTCGGCAAGTTGCAAACGGACATCCAAACCTCTTTGGCAGCGAGGCAAATGTTTTTCACGGTCGGAAATAACCAGTAAATCAATATCGCTGTGTTCATCGGCATCGTCGCGCGACCGGGAGCCGAACAGGATAATTTTGTCCGGTTGATACCACTTAACAATACAGTCCCGGATTAATTCAATCTCTTTATTCTTATTCATATCGTCACCTCGATAATCTTTATCGTATCATTGCCGACGAATGTATCCACCACCTTGACCGCGAATAATTCCAAATAATTCACGACAGACAACCTGTTTTTTTATCTTTATCTATTCCTTTCGCGTCTTAGTGACTTAGTGGTTAATCTTACCCATCTTAACACCAAAACTTGTCAAAAGTAGGTCAAAACATGGTGCAAACATAGCGCAAACATAGCGCAAAGTGGGTACAAACCACATCACTTTTCATCCGAATTCGTCGGAATTCATCGGAATCTTGCACTTTTTAGACATTTTTTCTGTTCCAAAAGTATCTTTTTTATCCCGGTTCGACCCACCGAAAGCATCTTCTCTAACTGCTCAGCATCAAACGGCGCACGTTCAGCCGTACCTTGAATCTCAATAAACCGATTATCGTCGGTCATAGCGATATTCATATCCACCTGGGCATTGCTGTCCATCTCATAGTCAAGATCAAGCACTACCTTACCCTTTACTATACCAACACTTACAGCCGCCACGGCCGCTGTGATCGGGTTCTCCTTGATAAGCCCCTCTCTCAAGCCGAACCGGACCGCATCCACCATCGCCACGAAACTACCGTTGATAGCCGCCGTCCGCGTACCGCCGTCTGCTTGTAAGACATCGCAGTCGAGATAAATAGTGTTACTGCCAAGCTTTACGAAATCTACAACCGCCCGCAGCACCCGCCCGACAACCCGCTGAATCTCACTGCTGCGCCCATCAACCAGTCCCAATTTATTCCGCGGCTTACGCGGAACGGTGGAAGCCGCCAACATACTATATTCAGCGGTCACCCACCCGAGTCCGCTCGCCTCACGCCATTTCGGTAACTCGTTGACAAAACTAGCGTTACAGAGCACACGACTACGCCCCATTTCAAACAAGACCGACCCGGCGGCGCAGTCGATAAAGTTTCGTTTGATCCGTATAGGCCGCAGTTGATTAGCCCGACGTTTACTATCATTTTTCCTGGCAGCCATTTTTTACACATTCTTTCATGTTGACGCCGCTGATTCAGTATTTCCTAACTCGTGTGGGAAAAACGAGTTATCGCTCACCTGTATCGGTCAGCAAATACTTCAGCAGGGCGCGTTGGAAATGAAGGCGGTTTTCCGCCTGATCGAAAACGATACTTTGCGGCGATTCGATCACCTCATCGGTTATCTCCAAACCGCGATAGGCCGGCAGACAGTGCATAACTTTAGCGTTCTCAGGGGCCGCGTCCAGCAGGGCACGATCGACCTGAAACCCCTGGAAGTCCTTAATACGCTGTTGTTTATCGGCTTCCTGGCCCATACTGGTCCAGGTGTCGGTATATATCACATCAGCATTCTTCACAGCTTCATAAGGATCGGTAGTCGAAACCAACTGACCGGACGCCCCTCGCCCGCGCAGACGGTCCATAGTCTCGTTGTCAAACGCGTATTTAGTTGGCACGGCGATGATCATTTTCAGCCCCAATCGGCCGCAAGCCATGGCCAGTGAATAGGTTACGTTGTTGGCATCACCGATGTAAGCCAGGGTCACCCCTTCCAGAACGCCGAAATGTTCTCGTATGGTCAACATGTCGGCCATAGCTTGGCAGGGATGGGCCATATCGCTCAGCGCATTTATCACCGGCACCGTAGCGTAACGAGCCAGTTCGAGCACCGTCTGATGCGCAAACGTTCGCGCCACGATAGCGTCAACATAGCCGTTTAACACACGTGTAATGTCTTTAATCGGCTCTCGCCGGCCCAGGGGACCACCTATGTCCTCCGGCCGCGTGTATATCACATCTCCGCCTAACTGGGTAAAACCCACCTGAAAGCTGAAACGGGTACGGCTGCTGGGCTTTTCGAACAGCATGACCATGGTTTTACCAGTCAGGCAGAGGTCTCTACCGCCGCTACGGTACAACTTTTTGAGTTGTGCCGACTGATCCAGCAGCAGATGCAACTGGTCAGACGTGTAATCTTCTATCGAGATAAAATGTTTAGCCATATTCCTTAGCTTTCCAACGGGTGTAAGTACATATATACAAGACGGTTAAATTTCCGCCAGCACATTGTCCAATATATCGATTGCCTGATCGAGCAGTTCTTTGGTTACGTTTAGGGCCGGCATAAAGCGTAATACGGTGCTTTGCGTACAGTTGATGCGTAACCCTTTTTTCCAGCAGCGTTTAACAATCTCATCGCCGGGTTCGCCAAGCTGAATGCCGATCATCAGTCCGCGACCGCGAACATGATCGATACAAGTATGTTTGCCTTGCAGTTGGCGTAGTTTTTCCTGGGCGTATTGCCCCATTTTGTCCGCGTTTTCGAGCATATTTTCTTCTTCGATGGCCTCGATAGTGGCAATGGCGGCCGCGCAGGCCAATGGATTACCGCCGAAAGTTGAGGCATGCGTACCGGGAACCAGCGAGGCAGCTACCTGCACACTAGCGGCCATAGCTCCGATGGCAACACCGCCGCCGAGGGCTTTGGCCATGGTCATAATGTCCGGTACGACGTCAGGATGCTGATATGCGAACCATTTGCCCGTACGAGCCATGCCGCACTGCACTTCGTCCCATATAGCAAGGGCGCCGTGTTGGTCGCAAAGCTCACGGATGCACTGTAAATACTGTGTTTCGGCTATGCGGATTCCGCCTTCGCCCTGGATTGGTTCGACAATCACGGCCGCTACTTCATCGTCGAAAGCATTTTTGAGTGCGTCAATATCGTTGTAAGGCACATAGACAAATCCCGGCACCAGGGGCAGGAACCCCTGGTGATATTTGGGTTGGGCGGTGGCGGTAATGGCGCCGATGGTACGACCGTGAAAACCGCCTTCCGCGGAGATAATCTTATATTTTTCTTTTTTAGTATGACGGCGGGCGAGTTTCAGTGCCGCTTCGACCGCTTCGGCGCCGCTGTTACAAAAGAAGCATTTGCCGCCAAAGGCCCTCTGGCTGAGCAACTGAGCCAATTGGCCCTGCGGTTCGTTATAAAACGTATTGTCAATATGAATAAGCTGCCCAACTTGACGTCGAACGGCTTCGACCACGTGTGGGTGACAATGGCCGATGCCGCTGACGGCCCAGCCTGGAAACATATCGATATACTCTTTGCCGTCGGCATCCCAGATTTTGCTGCCGTGACCTCTGACAATCACGGTAGGTACCCGGCCGTAATTGGCGATTACGTATTTGTCAAATTGAGCTATAGTTTCTTCTGTTTGCATGATGTATTATTTCCTTGTAATAAATGTATATTATTCCGTTGTAATCAAGGTTCCGACGCCTTTGTCGGTGTATATTTCCAGCAGTAGTGAATGGGGAAAGTTGCCGTTGATAATATGAGTGCGGCCGACGCCGGCGTTTAGTGCGGTAAGGCATGCCTTCACTTTGGGTAACATTCCGCCGCAAATAATACCGTTTTCGATAAAATGCTGCACCTGTTGTTGGTTTAGCCGGGAAAACTGTGATTCCGGGTCGTTTTGATCGGCGTAGATGCCGTTGGTATCGCTGATCAAAACGAGTTTTTCGGCCCTGACGGCGGCGGCGACCATGCCCGCGGCGGTATCGGCGTTGACGTTGAGTTTGCCGCCGGTTCGATCACGTGCGATGGGAGCTATCACAGGAATAGTGCCGGCAGCGCAAAGCGACTCCAGCAGATGGGCGTTGACCTCGGTGATCTCACCCACCAGCCCTATATCCAACTGACGGCCGTCGGGTTCGTGCAGGTGGGTTCTCTGAGCAAGCAGTACGCAACTGCTCAGCGAGTGCAGTCCCATAGCATGAGTTCCCAAATCATTGATGGTCGCTACGATTTTTTGATTGATTTCGCGAACAAGTACGTGTTCGGCAATGGCCAGGGTTCTCTCGTCAGTATAACGATGTCCCTGGATGAACTGCGGTTCGATACCTGCCTTGGTCATGGCGGCGCTGATACTTTTGCCGCCGCCGTGCACCAGTATCGGCCGCATACCCACGGCGGCCATGAAGACCACATCGGTGAGCATTTTTCGCTGGTTTTGGTCGGTTTCCATCAGCGATCCGCCCAGCTTGACCACGACTATGCGATCTTTGAATTTCCTGATGTAGCTGAGCGCCTCTATCAGGGCATCGGCCTTGTGTATGGCTTCATCCAAAATCAACTCTCCTGTAACCGGCAAATTATACCCAACTGGGCACAAGAGTCCTGATTGACTTTTTACAACTTCTTAAGCCGTAATGGCTTACAAAAGCCAAACCGGCAAGGTGTAGCTAAACAACGTCGCGTATTCTAGGTGTTCCCACCAGGGTGGTCAAGGAAAATAGCGTACTTGTAAAACAGCAACACATCCGTTAGAGGAGACAGAGGAAGGGCCCATGATGGCAAGGGGGAAATGGGGGAAGATGGGACAATGGGAAGGTGAGAAGAGGGTGTTATTTTGGGTCGCCCGGAAAGGATCTCGCCGGTTTGCTCTTCGAACTGACGCGGCTTAAGGGAATAGAGTGAGTTAAGAACCATTTTCACGTAACAGGCTCTGTTGAGTGAAAATTGGAAAACTGCAAAAATTGTGCTTGACAGGGGCGGGGGGATGTGGTATAATATAGCACCTTTATAGGATTACACATACACATTGTACTTTGGCCGGCATGGGATTAAAATACCCTTGCCGGCCCTTTTTTGTGCGCATACCGGTTGTAACGATTATGATAGTAATGCCGACGGCCTTGATGCATAGATGCGCGCTGCCGACATAACCGATGCTCGCGGCCGATATAACCGTGTTACGAACCCTAACAAGTAGATGCACGACCCCGACATAACCGTGTTACGACCTCGAACACATCGTGTATCGCTCCCGAACATACCATGTATCGACCCTGAACATACCGCGGAGCGACCCCTGACACATCATTTGAAACCTCATCCAAACCGTGTTGGAACCCCGAACATGCCTTGTATCGACCCAGAATACGCCGTGTCGCGCTGTGCACATAACCGATGCTCGCCACGCACATAACTGATGTGCGACCCCGACATAACCAATGCGCGATACAGACAAAATTTCGACAGAACTGTCAAAACCCACCTCCCCGGCAAGGCGATATAGGACGCAGGCGACGCATAAGCCAAAAAAATAAAAAATATTTGGGTTATTGACCCCAAGCTTCGTGTGCCGTTGGCACCACCGCGGGAACTGTACTCCACCATCGCATTATCAATTCGCTATTCAATGTTGTTATTAGCCATACAACATACGAGCGTCAGGCTGCATGGCCTTATTGATATCCTCCCTTAGGTGCAGAGCCGATCAAGTGGAAGTTGAAAGTCGGGACATCGTCACCCTTTGCCAATCCGATATCCTTGCGTACAGCAAGTATTAGTTCTTTGAGCAATTTGTCATGGCGATCAGGCGATCTGTCGGTATTTGAGAACTTCACCTCGTTGTGAAACGCCATCAACGCATTGATCACGTACTGCGGAGCAACAAGCCCTATAGTGTTCACTGCAAGCGCAAGATTCTTGTTGGCAGCATCCTTATCTGTTCCATCAACCGCAAGATCAGAAAACGAAGAAAAGAGCATTTTGTAATGGTTGAGTTTCTCGTTTCGCCACTGAACAGATAATTCGTGCTTCTTGGTCAAATAGTAGGTCACAGCAGCAACAAGCAAGCTGCCTGATGACGTGATGATTGCGACTACGATAAGATCATTCATATCGGTTTACCTGTCTTCCCAACTTCTCTTCATATAGTTTCCAGATATACCCGCTTTCGGGTTGCCGCATAAACCGGACGAACACAACCAACATACAATATAGTGCCCGAGGTGAAGATCACTATGGGTATAATGCTGTTATTTTAAGTCTTCGATGATTTTTGCTATGGCATCGCCAAGCGGTCCGATTTTTGTTTGGCAGACATCAAAAATCGCTTCGGCATTAACGTCAAAATACTGGTGTGATATGACATCACGCAACCCTTTTACTTGCTTCCAGATCATACATAGAGAGATTCCCTGTCAATTCTGTTCTTCAGAAAACTATTCATTTGTTCGCGATAACTAATTACGTCCACATGGGTATGCAGCATCTCTTCCAAATCCTGTTTGATCCCGATCATATTGAACAGGTCCTGTTTCTTTAGCTTCACCACAACATCAACGTCACTTGATTCTTGCGATTCGTCCCTTGCCACGGAGCCAAAAATACCCAGAGCCAATATCCCATATTGGTCGCCGTACCTTCCTTTGAACGCTTTTAGAATTCGTAATACTTCACTATGTGACATTATCTTTTACCTCTTATCGTTTCATAGAAATTCAGCACATCTCTTATATATACTCATAACGATTGAGTTTTTCCGTTTTCTTATTTGTATTTACTTATCCTGAAAGCCTTTACAGTTGGCCCTGCCAGGAATTACCATACCCATTGGGTATAATACTCCATCGCAGTGTGTCTTACTATATTTAATACTATTTGCCGCCCAATCTGGACGACCTCAACTGCCATCCACTATACCGGCTGGCAGTACCATAGGCAAGTGAATATTCCAACCAGTCGGTTCAAGAAAATTCTTGAATTCGGCGATTTGATGTGGTATAATGTTTAAGCTGACTAGCTGTGTGAGCCGGCTGAGGTGCTGCGAGAGATACTTTTTTATTAGGAGATTCTGACATGAAGCTGATTCTAATTGTACTACTGGTTGTTACGTTGGCGGTGGTGGCGGGCGTAGTGTTAAACTCGGTGACATTTGCAGGTAAAGGCAATGGACCCGGAGATGGCATCTGTACTCCAAATCCGGATTGTCCAAACCCGGATTGGCCAAACCAGGACTGCTCAAAGCAGGGTTGCCCAAACCCGGGTTGCCCAAACCCCGATGGTCCAAACCAGGACTGCCCAAAGCAATGTTGCCCAAAGCAGGATTGCTGCCCGAATCCAGACGCCCCCGATGACGATGAAGATGGGATTCCCAACGGTCAGGACGAAGACTGCGTTCCACCTAAAGACGGAGGATGTAAGTCATCGTGTGGCGGTGGCTGAAAACATTCTATGGTGCGGTGCTGTTGGCGGCGCACCTGCCGCTGAGTTCTCCCGCATAGAAATTTCATTTAGACGCTCTTAGCCCGACAATAGGCGAACCGTCTTTGGCGCATGCCCGCCCAAACCGGACGACCTCAACTGCCATCCAATGTAAGCGTAAGTTAAATACAAATTCCTATACGCTTGAATGGCCAGCAGCGTAACCTGCCATATAACAATCAGTTATATCCAAAAGCCCAATAGCTTCAGAACCGAGGATGAGGTCCGAATCAGTCAAATCTCGCCCAAGGCCGCTCCTGGGGGGATAACCCATTATCTGCGGCAATCTGCCGCCATTGCCTTCCTGCATCCGTTGTCATTTGGCGATTGGTGCGGGACCCACACTTTTGTTTTTTCCATTTGCTTTGGGCATTTATTTGGCCATAATGGGCGGTTATGAAAGATTCGTTAAGTAGTCTGCCCGAGCGGAAAAGGGGCTGCGTGGGACTGCTGCGCGGCCAGACGCAGGGGAGTTGTGAAGCAGTTGTTTAGGGAACAGGATTTTATTAAACAACGTTTAATGGGAGAACAAAGATGAAAAAGACAATTCTATCTATTATCGCTGTTATCACAATAGTGACCTTCATGTCGGGCTGTGGCCCAAGTGCCAGGCTTCCCGTTGCCGAGAGACAGGCATTGGTTCGTAAGATGGAAGCTGAAACCCTTGAAAGACTGTACAAGGAAGTTAATGCGGCGGAAAAGAAGATAAAGAATGCAGCCGGTTACGGCACTTTTGCCAATGCCAATGTGAATCTGGTATTTGTAAGTGCCGGCGGCGGCTACGGCTCCGTTGTCGATAACTTGACAGGGCAGCGAACATATATGAAAATGGCATTGGGAGGTGTCGGCCTTGGATTAGGGGCTAAGGACTATAGGCAGGTATTAATTTTTCATTCCAGGGAAATCCTCGATAAATTTACCGAGGTCGGCTGGGAATTCGGGGGCCATGCGGATGCCGCGGCAAAAGCAGGCGAATCAGGCGGAGAAATCAGCGGCGAAGAAGCGATCGGCTCCGATATCGAGGTCTATTCTATGACAGAATCGGGACTCGCTCTTCAGGCAACCGTAGCGGGAACAAAATACTGGCAAGATGAAAACCTCAACTGATTGTTCGCAATGACATCATTCGTAACGGGGATTATCGGGAGAATTTGTGATATTTGACTAAAACCTTACGATTGTTATAGAAGGATGAAGGCCATGAATAGAATCCAAAAATTTAATACGGTCGCTATATTTGCCTTTGTGTTCCTGCTGTCTTCCTGCTCAGAAGTACCGTTCACCGGGCGAAAACAACTTAACCTGGTTCCTGACTCGATAATGAACTCAATGAGTTTTCAGTCCTACAGTGAATTTATCTCTCAAAATAAGCCGAGCACAAATGCCGAGCAAACTCAAATGGTCAAGCGTGTGGGGCAGAGAATCAGCCAGGCCGTGGAAAAATACAGTGCCCAGGAAAAGATGTCATTAGAAGGATATAGCTGGGAGTTCAATCTTATTGAAGATCCGTCAGTAAATGCCTGGGCCATGTCTGGAGGAAAGGTTGTGGTTTATACCGGGTTACTGCCCGTCGTCCAGGATGAAGCGGGCCTGGCTGTGGTGATGGGGCATGAAATCGCTCATGCTATCGCCAAGCATGGTTCTGAACGAATGAGTCAGGGACTAATTGTCCAAATGGGAGGCATGGCTTTATCGAAGGCTTTAGAAACAAAACCCGCTCAGACCCGCGATTTGTTTATGAAATCTTATGGGATAGGAACCGAGGTGGGCGTAACGCTTCCCTTCAGCAGAACGCACGAAACCGAGGCGGACCGCTTGGGCTTGATTTTTATGGCGATGGCCGGTTACAATCCTAACGTGGCGGTGGAATTCTGGCAAAGGATGGCTGCCGCAAAGAAAGGCGCAACCACCATAGAGTTATTAAGCACCCACCCAGCGGATGAAACCAGGATCAGAAACATAAAAACATTTATCCCCCAAGCGATGCGGTATTACGATCAGGGCCGCTGATAGCTCCGAGACATAGTAGATGCTCGCGGCCGACATAGTAGATGTCAATCTTATTGCGGCGGTCTTTCGTGGGTTTTTGTATTTGTTTCGGTTGGATTGCCGTCCAGGCTGGATGATTTGTTTTTTTGTGGTGCTGTTAGTGGTGGTTTTGAGTTTGATGGGCTGTCTGGGGAAATGTTATCTTTAGGCTTTTCGGGGGTTTTGGTTATCCCGGGGAAGCTGCGTTTGAACTCGAGCATTATTATAGTGGTGCATTTGGCGATGATATTTTTCGCAATCGCTTCGAGAACTTTTGTCTGACCGGTGATGGCACTTGTCGGTCCGGCGATATGTTTGGCGGCTATGATATCGCCGGTGTCGGTGTTGACCACAGTGATGATAACCGCTAACTCAGCAGCGTCACCCGGCGAAACATCAGTGAGCGAACTGGGGAACGGTTGGGAGATGATCAGTTGCTGCTGGTTTGTCAAAGGCTGTGGCTGGGGTTGCAAAGACTGGGACTGGCAAGGCTGGGGTTGCGGTTGGTTGTCCGGATCGGTCTGCGTGTTCGGGTCGGTTGGAACGGTGAAAGTGCCGTAGGAACTTTTGCCTTGTTGATTACGGGCCAGGACTTTGATCTTTGCGCCGCCGACAGCCTTTATTTTGGCCTGGAAGCCGCCATCTTCGTTTACGAACGCCGGGATTTTATGGTTATCGGTCAAATCGATTATCTGTAAGGTGGCCCGGCTGGTGCTTTCCACAGCGCCGGAGTTGCCGCGGACGTAAACCAAACCCTGTTCGTCAGGGGCCCAAACGGTTATGAATGATTTGTGCACCTTGAGCTTGGTCGGGAGTTGTTCCTGTCCGTGGAGCGGTTTGTACGGTATGTGTAATACAACCAATGCTGAAAAACAGATCAACCAAACCTTTTCCGCGACGGTGGATTTCATAATTGGATCCTTTCGTTATGTTGCACCCAATGGGTATAATTATACCTGATAAGCTATAGAAAGTTCTCCGGAGCCAAGGTTAGAGGTTCGAGTCCTTCTCGAACCGATTCGGCACTACGCTTTGCCCCACGGCATCTCCCTCGAAAGCGCCCGTGCTCAAATTATATCTGACCCACAACAACTGCATCTGATCGAACCGAACCGGCGCAGCCTCACTGCCCCGAACAATTATGACGCTCTCGCTTCCGTCATACACATATTCCAGCGATTTACCGGCAAAAAAATGCCGCACGCCTTCCATCGAAATCGTTTCAGAAAACATCCTGCCTTGGGCACGCAAAGAACTCAGCCCGCCTATGCCGATCAACTCACCCTGGCTGGAAGAGGTACTTTCCCGAACGTTTCGGTTTGATACAACCTCAAGCTCGTCACAATGCAGGCGGAACATCCCAGCTACGTTCATATCACCGTGCGGATCCGCTTCGACCCCCGCAACCAGCGGCAATCGATGCAAAACCACTCCCTTGTGGAACTGCGCCTCTTCTGTGACAATGTTGAATTCCATCTGTTTGAGAAACTGCACCAGGGTATAGCTTGCTTCGTTGCTGCCCAGCGAACCCGCCATGATCTGATCCAGCGATTTTTTCTTTTTTTCGTCGTCTGCCTGCCGGTCCCGTCCATAATCGACAACTTCGATCCATCCTTCACCCTCAGCCGTAAGAAGCTCGCTGCTGTTATCGAAACACAATCGCACCGTCTGCATTTCCATCCTGGCCAGCAACTCACCGTCAATCAGACCATATTGCCTGCTGACCAGCCGCACACCAGGGCCATGGGCTGTCAGTTCAGACAGGTTCCTGTCTGCCTGGCTGGCTTCAGCCTCCCGAACTAACATAACCGTCATCCGCGGACAGGTTAGTATGCTTTGCTGTTGGTAATCTTTAGTTTTCTGTTCAAACTCAGCAGTCACCCCATAAAACACAATCTCATTACTTTCGACGCTGTAATCGGCCTTTTCACCCCAGGCGATCTTGATCGGCATAGGCTTATCCAGTTTCTCACCAGCCAGATCAGTTTCGCTCATAACTGTCATACTTCCACCCGCAGGTATCGTACAAACCCCTGCCTTCAGATCGAACTGGATATTCTCGCTTTCGAGATGCCCCTGCTGGGCCAGTTCCACTTCCGCCGGTTCGCCCCATATCTCCCAACGACCCACCGTCATATCGCCGCTCGCCCGGTCACCCACCAGTTGATATTTTTGCTGCTTGTTCGACAGGCGAACTCCGCCGCCCGTCCCAGTTGCCACGACACCACCCAGCTCGGCCCGGCCAAAAAGTCCACCCATACCCAAATCAAGTTCTCCCTTCTCCTTAACTTCACCCTCAATTTCAACTTTAACTTCAACTTCAACTTCACCACGGGATCGCTCTTGTCGGACAATCTTCTTGCCACTGTCTTTAGCAGCGAAAGATAAATACAATTCCTCGCTTGCCTCGATTATCCAGTTAGGATCTTCCGCCCTGACCGGCCCCTGAGCGGTCACGCTTTGCAACTGCGACATACCATCATCGGTCAGAACAAATTGTGCCGTAACCCCATTGGCTTCCATTTGACTGTTCTCGCTTTTCGCCCGCAGCCCACCGGCAAATCTTATCCATTCCACCGACAGTTCATCCCGCCCATTGGTTGGCATAAAAAAATTACTTCCGCCGCTGTCCCCCGCAAACTTTATAAGCACCTGATCCTGATAATCGATAGTGGCCGGCAGGTCTCCCTGCGATGAAACATAATTGACTTGGCCCGGCCCACGCAGCGCCACCAATCCGCCTTCCTGATCAAAATCAGCTTCCCGCTCGGCCGTGGCGTATTGCTCCTGTCCAATGGACAACCGTACCGGACCCAGAAGTCTTGTCATCTTATCCAGACTGTTGTACCGTACCCGCATAGCCTGCACCACAACCACATCCTCATCCCATATTTGAACCGGATCCCCCGGATTCCCATAAGCCATAAACTCCAGTTGATCGCGTTCCATCGCGGCGACACCTTCTTCGACTGCCCGGATCAAAAGTGGTCCCTGACAGGTGATAACCGTTTCCTGGGTCGAATCGATTTGCTCAGCCTGACCGGTCGCTTTGCCGCTGTCAGTTTGTTCCTTCGGCTTTTCAGGTTGCGCCGACCGGGAAAAATCCTGACTCGTCTGAATCTCTATCCCCTGGGCGGTCAATTTTTTTCCCCCCTGCCTGACAACTACCTCTCCGGTCAGGCTCATTATGTATGTGTCTTTCTTTTTTGATCTCTCGTCAGCCGCCTTTGCGGGTTCTGTAAGATCATCCGCCTTGGCGCCCATTGGGGATTTTTTGCTGGCCGACGCCTTAAGTCGCAATTGTTCAAGCTGCGCCATCTCCAGCATTTGGAGACGTTCGTTCAACTGATCGTATTGCAAACTCAGGTTACTCCCGGCAACGCTCATATCTCGGCCGCTGACCGTTACACGGCCTGTGCTGACCAGTTGCGAAAACTCCCGCTCGAAATCCACCTGATCCAGTTCAACCAGATATTCGACCGACTGTTCCTTTTTCTCTGCCGATACCGCTTCACCGGGACCCTGTTCCGAAGGACCATATATTTCTATCCGTACACCCCCTTTTAGCGAACCCCTGGCCGGCTCCTGCAACTGCCCATCCACAAACTCAAGAGGCATACTGCCCAGCGGCGCCGTTATCACAATAATGCGCCCATCTTTCCCATGAAACTTCACCCAGGGCTTACTGATCTCGAAAATGCCTTCCAGACTGCTCAGCCGCTCGTAGAACCCAAACTCCCGTGTGACCCGGCCATCTTCATCTCGCGTCACGTACCGCGGCCCTTGTATAGCACCCACCCCAATATCGCCGGTCTTTATCATCTCAACATTGCCGCCCGGCTTCGACGGCGACGGCTCATCGACGGAAACATTGAACCGCTCAACTGGAGGCGCAAAATCCCGCGTAGTCTGTCGGTAGATCAACAGACACAAAATCACACACAGCAGCGTGGCCGATACCAAAATTATTCGTTTCGCCATGAAACTTCTTCTTTCAGCCCCCATTTCTTCCTCTGACCCTTCCTTCTCTTCCCTCCTTCGCATCCTCCCTCGTTCCTACTGTACTTCTTGGGCGGCATCATACCCTCTTTTTGAGTGTCCGTCATCCGTCATCCGTTTAGCACTTCAGCCTATCCTAAGCCTGTCGAATGGAGCATGATCAAGAGGTCGAAGGCTGCCCTCGTCTATCCTAAGCCTGTCGAATGGAGCATGATCAAGAGGTCGAAGGCTGCTTTCATTGTTCTTACCGCCGATACCGTTCCATCGCCTTATCCCATAGTCCCATTCGTTTGAGCATATAACGAATCATCTCCGCCACCGCCCCCTGACCACCCCGTGCCGTGGTAACGTAGTCCGCTTCCTGCTTCAGTTCGTCCAACCCGTCGGCCACCACCACCGAAAAACCCACACGCCGAATTATCGGCATATCAAACACATCATCGCCGATATAGGCGATCTGCTCAGCCGGTATCTGTGATTCATTCAGCAGTTTGTCGAACACTTCCAGCTTGTCGAGCGCCTTTTGGTACACAAAATCTATCTCCAGGTCTTTCATTCGATGTGCTACGGCTGGGCACTGCCGTCCGGTAATAACGGCGGTTTTTAGGCCTAAACGTCGCCATATTCGGATCCAGCCGCCGTCGTGTACGTGGAATTTTTTCGATTCATCCCCGTTGTGATGAATGATCAGGCCTCCGTCGGTCAGCACCCCATCGACATCCATCGCTAACATCTTAATATTCGGTTTGTCGTTATCCATTGATTCACCTATAGTTATGGGCGTTTACTCATTATTCCACCAATAAAATACCACCTTTGCCCCGAACATACAAGCTTTTTGACGACTCGTTCTGTGCATGGTGCGGGTGCGGATCGAGTCAGAAACCAAAGGTCAGAGCAGGTGTGAGGTGGGAGGAAATGTGCGTTTGTAAGTGCTTATTTTGCGTAGCGGGGAATTGTTGTAAGTGCTTATTTTACGTTGCTGGAATTGATGTAAGTGCTTATTTTTGCGTAACGATTATAACGATTAGGCAAGAT
>CAZICK010000021.1:0-47719 GCA_964537505.1 uncultured Pirellulales bacterium | reverse complement strand
CTTATGGTCAGGCTCTATAGCTAAACGCTTTTGTTCAAGCGTCAAAACCCGATTTGTTTTTTGGCGTATGTGTTATGGAAGAGTTTGAGCCAGTGGATGCGAAGGGCCGGCTTAGGCGAGGCCCCTCGTACTTTGGTGGAGGAGTTTGCCAAGATCAAGAGCGGCGATGTGGTCTTGCCTACCCGTAGCAAGGATGGCAAAACAAACAAAACTGTACGGCTCCGCTGTGTAACCATTCCCGATGAAGCCCCAAAAGTGCTACTGAACCGACTGGGCCTGATACTACCCCAACGGCTGCGTCGAATTGATGAGGTGACACAAATGTAGTGAAGACTTTTGGGAACAATCGCCCTTGACGCTATTACGAAGGCCGTTTCGACCTTCTAACTGCGTAACTTGGGCTAGTACTACAGCGCGACTTATTTTCGGTCATACGGCGCACAACTTTTTAGTTTGTTGACACTTATGCCCAGTTTTCGCAG
This sequence comes from uncultured Pirellulales bacterium, assembly GCA_964537505.1. Classification (GTDB taxonomy): domain Bacteria; phylum Planctomycetota; class Phycisphaerae; order Sedimentisphaerales; family SM23-30; genus DAINBT01. Next base: position 47,237 of record CAZICK010000021.1, on the reverse strand, counting down.
GCGTTTGAGTGTCTTTTTCCAATGGTATTTGCGAGCCTGTTGATTGCGGTATTGATAATATTCGATCTTGTCCGATACTCGTTGATAATAGCGTTGTCATGTCTTTGACGGCAAAAGTTCTCCCATAATCCAGGCACATGCGGCCCGGCGAACCTGCTCTACCGTCAAATACATACTTTCCGGAGTTTTTTTCTCTGAGCTTCTGCTGAACTTCCACACAAAACAGCATGCTCAGTTGTGTTATATAAAAGTGGCGATGAATTCCCCGCCAATTACGCATCTCAAAATGATCCATGCCCAGATCACGTTTACCGATCTCAAAACAACGTTCAATCGGCCAACGCGAAAACGCAACCCATAAAAGCCAGTCCAACGTGCTCTCCTTATTGTTAATGATCACTGACTGCTGCTTTCAAAGCTCCCAGATCCTCACCAACCAAAGATAATTCCTGGCTACAAGCCACTTCCAATTCGTCCAGTATTTTGGTATCCATGATAATGCCCTCCATGGCAAATAGGTTTTTTGTCAAATTTACCCATTTTGCCATCCCGGAGGGCAAATTTCTACCTACAAACGTGACATGCACCCATCTACAATTCGGTGGGACGAATCGGGTTTTTTTGTTGACATTTCGGGTGGGCTGTGGTAAGATGGGGGCATCGTGAGAAGGATAGGGCCCCGACTGCGAGATCCCACGGTGGAGGCTTCCCTAAAAAAAGAGGGGGGATCGGCCGGCCGGGGCCTTTGTTTTTTTATGTTTCTACTCGCTCACTTATAAATTACCAGCTTCCGCCGGACCACCTTGTGTCGAGCCGGTGGTATTATGCTCACTTATTGAGAAAACGTAACGCCAACACCGAACGCTATTTAAATACAAATTTCTGTACGCTTAAATTATGATGGCCCCGACTGGAGTTGATTTCTTGTCGGAGGCTTGACGTCCTTGAGGTAAGGACATCGCCAGCCGGGGCCGTAGTTGCCCATTTTTCCGTACTATTTATCGCTTAACATAGTCACACATACGCCCCCGACCGCACACGCACGGACGGTAACCGAAACACATACACGCCCCCGTCTGCCCTCTTAAGGAGGAACACCGCCATTTCTTGCGCATGGGGCACGATATTCAACTATCAGTCGGCCTGCCTATTGGAAGCTAGCCGCTTGTATAATACACCATTAGGTTGGGTGTGTCAAATTTTTTTTGGCTTTTTGCGAAAAAAATTTCCCGACTCTCCAAGAAGAAGGCAAGAGGCCCGGGAGAGAATAGGACAGAATAGAACACAGGCCCGTGCGGCGGGTTTTGTGTACCGCTTTCAGCGGCACAGATGCGACGTATTTGCACGAATGAGAGCCATTTGTTTACAAAACTGGCATTAGCGTATTGCCGGCTTGTGCCCCGCCGGGCCCGGTGCGGCAAGTGATCGCTTTGACTATTGGCATGGAGAGGCTAAGATACCAAGCTATTTGCTGAATGATTTTACGAGTTTTTTGGCATATTTGGTGCGAAAGGCGAGAAGAAATAGCAATTACCTACTTGACAAAAGCGGTTGGAATCGGATACAATACAGGTGCTTTCACAGAATTTGAATCTTCTGTGGAAGGACACAAGCCTCCTGGCCGGCACAGGGTTCGAGATTCCCCGTGCCGGCTGTTATTTTGCGCATTTTTCGGTCATGGCGCCAATGCATATAAAAATCCATTTTCGCATAACAAGCTCTGTTGAATGAAGATTGGGTTAAAAAAGCTGCGAAAGTTGAGTTTTTACTATTGTCAGTGAATGTGGGGGGAGTTTTATGATATTGTTTTTTATTGTTATTTTCTTTTTTTCTGGAATTACGCGGTTTGGATTTTCTGTGTCATTGTAGGCTTCGGGCGAGTCGCCCGCGAGGATGGTCGCGTCGAATGTTCCGTTTAGTATCGTTTCTTTGAGCTTTAGTGTGCAGTCCAGGTTTTTGGATGGGTGACGGTTGATCAGAGCGATGGACCATGTTCGGGGGGTGGTTGCGGCTGTGGGGACGATGGAGGCGTTGTCTATTGTTACAATCGCATCGACCATCGGGATGGATTTGTCGCCGTGGACCAGTGGTCCCGCATCGATTTTGGAATCGACGACGTGGTCGCCGAGCAGGTTGGCGTACATTGCGAGGGTATGAAACGTTGTGCGTTTGACGATGCCTTTGGGGTGGACGTATAGTGGGCCTCGTGTGTTTACTATCGGTGCGATATTTGCCATCGCTACGTTGTCCGCGTGACGAAGGCATGCGTTCAGAAACGATGCCGAGAAGAGCGCGTCTGCCATTGTGTACTGTGCGGGGATCGCATTTTTGTCCCTTGCCTGGATGAGTTTTTTTGTTTCGGGGTCATCAGGGTCGCCAATGGTTTTGCGCGGGAAACCCGGGTGGTGCCAGCCTCTGAGGTTCCACTCGTCGAAAGCGATTTTTATTCTGCCCCGGTATCCGGCTTCGTCTAGTATGCCAATCACTTCTTCGATGGTCTGTTCGGGTTCGGTCGAGTGCATAATGCATGTAAGGTAGTCCGGCATCTCATTTTTTTGCCAGTAACCGAGCCAGTAATCATGAATGCACACATAGTCGAGATGGTCGCCTGCCGCTTTAAGGAGTGGGAGGGTCCAATCGCGATTCGCTGTTGCCGCTGCCAGGAGAATGATGTTCGGGTCGGCAGAAAGCATTAGCTGTGCTGATTTTTTTACGAATGGGCCCCACTGTTGCGGGGTTTTTGCTCCGATTTCATGACCTCCGTAGTTTTCATTGCCTATGCTCCAGTAGCGGACGTTCAATGGTTTTTTGTTACCACCGGCTGAGCGTTTTTGGGCATAGGAACCTTTTGCGTCGTTGCAGTATTGGACCCATGCTTTCATCTGGTCAGGGGTTCCGTTGCCCGCGTTTGTGCAGATGTATGGTTCCGCGCCAATGAGCCTGCACCATGCGACAAACTCGTCCGTTCCGAATTTGTTGGAATCTTCGACACCCCAGACCGGATCGGGGGTTGGTCTGCGTTCTGTTCCTACGCCATCGGTCCATTGATATCCGCTCGCAAAGCATCCTCCGGGCCAGCGTACTATGGAAATTTTCAGTTCTTTCATCGCATCTATGACATCTTTGCGAAATCCCTGATCATCTGAGAGTGGAGAGCCCGGCTGGAAGATCCCGCCGTATATCTGGTGATGGAAATGCTCGATGAATCCGCCGAAAATAAGTGGGCTATAGGGTTTTTGTGAGGCTTGAGAATCGACGGTTACGGTTGCCGAATCGGTACGTAAATGTTCCAGGGGTTCTACAACGATGTCGTCGTACCCTGGATTGGCAGGAAGGTTCTCCGGTGAATTCGTATTATGTTTGAGGGCAGGCTGAGGCGCCTGGGGAAATACTGTCGTGACTGGGATAACAGCGAGAAATATTATCACGTTTATGTATTTATAATATTTTGATCCCATGATTTTAACTCCACCTGGAAGTGTAAACCACAATACGTAACTCACACCTTCCGATATCAATAGTTCTACCAAGATTATCCATAAGCGTCATACTATAAAATTCGGTTTGTTTGTCAAAGGATTTCTTTGAAGTCGAGAAAAAACAGCTACAGCATATACATGTTTTCTCGCACCAAAAACACGATATTTTCGAGCGGCGAAAGTTAACTTGCTTAAAAGTGTAACAAGTCACAAAAACTCGTTTTATCATTCTGCCCGGGCTAAATATGATAAGGCTTGTCTGCGATTCGCAGGGGCACTGCCGGCGAACCGTTGAATATCTTACAAACATTTTACATATCTTTTACCTCAATCTGACCACAGGTATCCGATAATAGCGTATATTGATATAGAGACATGAGAAAGAAGACGCCATGCATGAGAAGAAATTAGAAGATAAAAAGGTGTGTTGAAGCACACCATACGTAACTATGTTGCACTGAAGTATTAGGAAAGGGTGTTGATTATGAGCAATCTGAATACGGTTAAAACATGGAAGTGGCAATGGTGTGGCAAGTTGGTATTGGGGCTGATGGCAATTTTACTGACGGACTATGGCTGGGGAACGGCCGAGGCGCTGGGTGTCGAGGTCGAGGAGCTCACGCCGAAAATCACCGATGTGACGGTTTTTAAGGATGGTCACGCTCTTTTTCTGGCCCGCGGCTCGGTTCGGCTCAGGGATGGGTGGTGTCGCACGCGGGAAGTGCCGGTGCCGGTGCTGGGTACGTTCTGGACGTTTGCAGTCCAGGAAGATGCCCAGGTCGATTTTGTCAAGGCGGGTTTTGTGGAGGAGCAGCAGTCGCGACCCTGCCTGACATTCGATGAGATTATACAGGCCAATACGGGCAAACGGGCGATTATCGAAGAGCAGCCGAAGGATGCGGACCGGGTATCGCATGAGGGGGTTCTGCTGGGCATTCTGCAACACAAGGCTGAGAAAGAAGATGAAGTCAAAAAACAACTGCCTTCAGGTTATGACAGATGGGGGAGGTATAATTCCGGGTCGGAGGTTCGGGAAACAGAATTGCGCAAAACTGAGGATATGGCGTCGTTTGTCATGCTGCGAAAAGACAGCGGCGTACAGTTGATCAAACGAGAAAATATACGCGGTATCTCTCTGGCGGAGAAGGACCCGGTCACCGCCCATGCTGAAACCCGCGAGGTTCGTGAGATAACAATGCACGTGACGGGGGAAAAGGAGTCGCTAAATAAGAAGACTGAACTGGGGATAGTATATCTGCAAAAAGGCATCCGCTGGATACCCAATTATCGAATCGAACTGCTGGACGACAATAAAGCGAAAATTTCGCTGCAGGGAATGATAATTAACGAGGTTGCCGACCTGGAGGACGTTTCGCTGCGGCTGGTGGTTGGCGTGCCGAGCTTCTGCATGAAAGAGCAAGTTTCGCCCATAGCTCTGAGAGAAGTGGGCATGAGTCTGGGTTCGTATTTTGCCCCGCCTGGGCAAGGAGGCGGTGCAAATGCTCAATTTTTAAATATTAGTAACGCGATTATGTCGCAGGCGGAGATGCCAAGAAATGCAAGTGATGATGCTTCATGGAGTCAGGGTGATATTCCCATCGAAGGGCAGCAGGAAGACCTTTATGTGTATCATAAGTCGGGTATCAGCTTGAAAAAGGGTGAGCGGGCGGTGGTGCAGCTTTTCGAGATCACAGTGGGTTACGAGGACATATACACGTGGGATATACCGCCGATCCCGCCACGTGAGTTGTGGCGTCATATAGACCAGAGGCAGCAGCAACAGTTGGCTCAGGCTCTGCAGGGTGCCAAGGCGATGCACGAGATCCGACTGGAAAATAGCGGCAGCGAGCCATGGACCACCGGCCCGGCGATGATATTCAAGGGGCAGTTGCCACTAGGGCAGCAGCTATTGACATATACATCGGTAAATAACACGGTCGATGTTCCAGTTACCGTGGCTACCGACCTGAATACCACAAAAGAAGAAATTGAGATCAGCCGCGAACCGGACGTTGGAATCGCGGGTAATTCTTATATCAAAGTAAACATGCACGGTCTGCTTAAGGTAACCAATTTCAAGAAAGAAGCTGTTCGTATATATGTTAAGAGAAAAATTATGGGGATGGCGACCGCGGCAACGGCGGATGGGAAGATTTCGCAGGGTAATGTCGCTGAGGATACAGCATTGTACGGTCAGGAATATCCATGGTACTCGTGGGGTTGGCCGTGGTGGTGGTATGGGGTAAACTCGGTTTCCAATATAAGCTGGGAGACGGAACTTCCGCCAGGAGAATCGGTAGCGTTCGAATATGACTATTATTACTATTACAGGTACTAACTATCGGAAAGGAACATTGTCATGAAAGTTAACAATCATTTAAACAAGGCTGTGGTTATTATGTTGGTTTTGGTGTTGGGGACGAATATTTTGTTGGCGCAGGATAAGGGCCATAGAGGAATGGGACCTGGGATGTCTGGGATGATGCCTGGGGCCGGCATGATGAGGCCTGGGCCCGGTATGATGCCTGGGATGTTTGGGAGTAAGGTGGAATCGAGCCAGTTGCACCTGGACGCGGCGATGAGCCATCCGGTTATGTTGGCCGATACAAATGGGACGGCTTACCTGCGGGTAGGATTGACAGGCTTTGCCCTGGAAGACGCCGGGCAGCGTACGCCGGTAAACATCGCCATCGTTATTGACAAGTCTGGATCGATGAGTGGGGAAAAGATCAAAAAGGCCCGCGAAGCGGCGATCATGGCTATCGAGAGGCTCAATGCCAACGATATTATCTCCGTAGTCACCTACGATTCGACAGTGCATGTGCTGATCCCGGCGACCAAGGTCTCGGACAAAGAAGGTATCTTCAGAAAAATCAGACAGGTCGAAGCCGACGGCAGTACCGCCCTGTTCGCGGGGGTTAGCAAAGGCGCCGCGGAAATGAGGAAGTTTTTGGCTAAAGAACGGGTGAATCGGCTGGTATTGCTGTCGGATGGGCTGGCCAATGTTGGGCCAGACTCGCCCGGGGAATTGGGCGATCTGGGCTGCTCGCTGATCAAAGAAGGTATCTCGGTAACAACTATCGGGCTGGGCGGCGGTTATAACGAGGATTTGATGACCAAATTGGCCTACAAGAGCGACGGCAGCCATTACTTTGCTGAAAATGCAAATGACCTGGCACGGGTGTTTAACAGCGAGATCGGGCAGGCACTGTCGGTGGTGGCCCAGGAGATACAAACTGAGATCATCTGCGCCCCCGGCATACGCCCGGTTCGGCTGCTGGGCCGGGAAGGGCAAATCAACGGTCAACAGGTGCTGGTATTCATAAACCATCTGTACAGCGAACATGAGAAATATATCATTCTGGAAGTGGAAACCCCTGCCTCCGAAGCGGGCGTCACCCGGGCGGTGGCTACGGTGAACGTGAGCTATGGCAATATGAAGACCCACACCACCGATAAACTGAGCAGTTCGCTGGAAGTGAAATTTTCCAACTCAAAAGAGTTGATTGAAAAGCTCACTAATGGTAATGTAATGGTGGATGTTGTCGAGCTGATCGCCACCGAGCGGAACGAACTGGCCATGCGACTGAGAGACCAGGGCAAGATCAAGGAGGCACATAAGCTCTTGATTTCGAACATCGACTATCTCGGTGAAAATTACAAGAAGTTCGACAGTATCAAGAAATCAGAGAGGCTCAATGAATATCAATATTTAAACACAACAGATGCCGAGAATCTCGATGAACAAAGCTGGGGAGTTCAGCGAAAGCGTATGCAAGAGAGTCAGTTCCAGAACAGAAGCCAGCAGGTTGAGACGCAGAAATGAAGTGGCTGCGAAATCGAATTTCCTGGTATCGTTTGGAACAAAACAGGATAAGTTGGATTGAAGCCTAAACTGGTAATTATCTTCCTGCTCATAGTGCTGCTGCCGTTACTGCTGTTATTAGGGCTGGGAGTTCGGCTGGCAGGCTATGAGCAGGAAGAGGTGCAACGGCAATTTCAAAAACTGCTGGTCGAGCAGTTGACCGATATCGATCAGAGAATTGCGCAATTCCTGGAAAAACGCCAACGGGAATTGTTGGATCTGACCAGTATAGCCCTGGCCGATATCGGAACCATGCGCCACATCACCCGGAAGAACGCCTTTGTCAAACAACTGTTTTACCTGGATACCAAAGGACAAATACTATACCCGTCTCCCAATGGCCAACTGAACCAGGAGGAATGGGATTTCCTGGAGCGGACAAAAGACATCCTGATCGACCGGAACCTGATCTATCAGTCGGACAAGGACCTCGCCGCCCCAATCGAGCAGCGATCTGCTCAAAAAGCGGCTCAGCAATCAGCACAGACAAAACAATTAATCGCTCCTCCCGTCCAGCGGGCACCGGGTATAAACCAAAAAAAGCAAATGCCTCCGACAAGCCAGTCAATACAACAACAATCGGTAAGAGGGAGTATGGAGGCGACCGGGCAAAGCCAGGCAGAGACAACTATAGCTGAAGAAGTCAAAACCAAACCGTATGGCTGGTATGTGTGGTACTGGGGCAGAAATACTCAAATTTTATTTTGGCGGCTCAACGGCACGGGCAATATCGTCGGGGCCGAGTTGGACAGTGTAAGGTTGCTTGCCGATGTGATCGGCCTGCTGCCGAGCACCAGTCCCGTTGAAGAAGGCACTATAAAAGGACGTATCACGCTGGTCAACTCGATTGGTGAAACGTTATATCAGTGGGGTGGATACGTTCCTGGTGAAGCCGAAGAGCCGCTGGCGGGAAAATCGGTATGCTACCCCCTGGCTGCCTGGAAGCTGCGATATTACCTGCCGTCAGAGGAGTTTGGCACATCGGGTGGAATGTATTTCAGCTTGATAGTGGCCTTGGCAGCGGTTGGGCTGGCGTTGGTAGGGTTAGCGGTTTATTTTTATCGGGAAAGCAGCCGCGAGATACGCCAGGCCGCCCAGCGTGTCAGTTTTGTCAACCAGGTGTCGCATGAGTTGAAAACACCGCTAACCAATATCCGCATGTACGCTGAACTGATGGATGAGGGCTTGCCAGGCGAAGAAGACAAAATCCAAAAGTACCTGAGTATCATAGTTTCGGAAAGTCAGCGGCTCAGCCGACTCATCGGCAATATTCTAACTTTCAGCCGCAAGCAAAGAAATAAACTCACATTACATTCGAGTCCCGGCGTGGCGGATGAGGTGATTCAATCGGTACTGGAAAATTTCAGGGCGTCATTTGAGACTAATAAGATTGATGTGACCTTTGACGGAGGCGCCCGGCAGCTTGTCAACATCGACCGTGACGCCCTCGAACAGATATTGGGCAATCTTTTCAGCAATGTAGAAAAATACGCCGCATCAGGCGGCATAATGAAAGTGGAAAGTCGTCACACCGACGGCCAAACCATAATAACTGTTACTGACGCCGGGCCAGGCATTCCGTCAAGGCAGCGGGAGAAGATATTTTTACCCTTCAAACGCATCAGCAATAAACTAACCGATGGGGTATCCGGCACCGGCATAGGACTATCGATCGCCCGTGAGCTGGCCCGTCTGCATGGAGGCGATATTGTGGTCTTGCAAAGTCCAGGTGGGGCATCGTTCCAACTGACGATAGCCACCCCGCCTGTATCAACTGGAGAAGCATTATGAAAATACTGGTAGCCGAAGACGATCTGAATATTCTCAATGGTCTGGCGGAAATCTTCGAAGGCGAAGGCTACGAAACCATTACCGCCCCCAACGGCGCCGATGCAATTGAGCTTTTCCGCGAACAGAATCCCGATTTTGTGTGCCTGGACATTATGATGCCGGGCATGAGCGGTTATGACGTTTGCCGTGAAATTCGCAAAACCAATCCGGATGTGCCGGTAATCTTTATCAGCGCCAAGTCGGAGGAAGTCGATAAGGTAGTGGGGCTGGAACTGGGAGCGGACGATTATATTGTCAAGCCGTTCGGAGTGCGGGAAGTGGTGGCCCGTATTCGCGCTGTCACACGTCGATACCTGGCTTCAAAAAAATCGACAGAACCGAACAGGGCTTTTCGAATGCATGATCTTGAAGTACTACCCGACCAGTTAAGAGCCAGGCGTGGGGATCAGGTTATCGAGTTGAGTTTGCGGGATATTAAAATACTCAGAATACTCTACGACAATGTGGGAAAAGTCGTAAACCGTCGCATACTTTTTAAGGAAGCATGGAGCTTCAGCCACATTCCTAACAGCCGAACACTCGATCAGCACATCTCGCAACTGCGAAAACGAATCGAAAAGAACCCCAAGGCGCCTACCATTATAACCACCGCCCACGGCCTGGGCTACCGCTACGACGGTTGAAGCTGTGTGTTTTATTCTTGTGATACGCGCTTGGACCGCGAGGGAATATGGCAAGGGTATCTGTCGTTTCAGGGGCAGGTCATCAGGGCTAAATCCAGACCTTTTTTCATTGTTTTAGCCTGTCTTAACCTCTTTTTGAATTGAGGCAGTTCCGGGAATTTGCATTCATCGACAGAAACAACGTTCTCAAAAAAATAAATGGATCTTTTCAGTATCAGAATCTCGTTATCTATCTGATCACGTTTTTCCTGTATCTTTGCCAGCTTGCTATGTTCAGAAGCTCCTTCAAGGAGCTTTGAGATGTTTCGGTAAAATCGGTCGATACTGTTATCTGCATCCGCATTTGCCTGCGGCCGGCGGGTATGCAGTTTTTCTTCGCTCTGACAATCCAGTACAGTTGTAGTCATGACAATTTCTCCTGAAAAGGCATTTACCAGTACCGTGATCACCCTTTTGGGCTTTTATTATCGGAGGTTCAGACTGTTGCTGCCTCATATATCGGCAATGATTGTTGTTAACATTGGTGCTAAATGGCTATATTTGACGGAAATATGGAGAAATCTTTCGACAAATAGTGACCCGTCGTTTTTGGAAACGCAAAGATACGCCGATACAAGGTGCAGGACATACCACCGGTGTTCGCCTGAGACGTCGGGCTGGTCAGTCCTTTTGGCCGATGAGCTTTTTCAGCAGGGAAACGATCGTTTGCGTTGATGATATTTCGGCGGCCATCTGGAGCAGGTTGTATTGACGCTCGGTAAATATCAAAGGCGTCTGCGGGTCGGGATTTGCCAGGCCCAGGCGCTGGGCGATGACCGTGCGAAGCTGGTCGAGGTTATGCCCGGTCAGTGCCGAGATGTAAAGGAATTCGCCGGCGGACCGGCTGGAGGTAGGCAAAAGATCGCATTTGTTAACAACAACGAGTGGTTCACACCGAGCAGGCAGACCGGCCGATTGCTCAGCGATTTGTTCTTTCTCGCAACCATTGGCTTCGACGATCAGAACGACCAGGTCTGCGAGGGTTATTTTTTCGTCGGCGCGGGCCAGTGAATCTCGTTCCAGATGATCGCCGCTTTCACGCCGACCGGCAGTATCGATCAGATTAACCGGAATGCCGTTAACATCTGTCAGTTGTATAGTCCAGTCGCGGGTGGTGCCCGGCATATCTGACGTTACGCTTTGCAGCCTGCCGACCAGCGCGTTGGCCAGTGTGCTTTTACCGGTGTTTACCGGGCCGGTTAGTACGACGGTAGATGGGATAAGCAGTTTTTGTGTCGCTGCAAAAGTAGGCAATAGCTTCTTAATGTCTTCTTGAACGGAACCGTGTAACCGGTCGTTTCCTTCCAGCGTGTCAATGGCCTTTCCGGCCCAGGCGGTCAGCCCGCCCGGGTACTGAGCAGCCAGCGTCAGCACGGCCATTCGGGTTTTGGCAACGGGCAGCATCGCGGCTACTTCCCGATCTATCGAAACAGTGTCGATCAACTGCTCGGCGACAACCAGTTCCACATCGTGCTTCTGCAGCAGCATCAATATCCGCTGCACAATCCGCTCACCGCCGTGGCAATTAATATCGACAGTATGGTTTTCGCTGTCGTAGGCGACGATGACCTGATCGATGGTTTCATCGGCATGATCGTGGTCAACGATAGCCCCCAGCATCAGGCTGTGTGCCGAAAGCGGTCGATTCGCAAAACGTGGGTGAGCACGAAAAATTTTTTCGATAATGTTTCGGCACTGGGGCCCGAGAAGCTGAACCACGGCGATACCGGCCGGGTCCGGTCCCGTGATTAGAGCGGCCCGAGAGGTCATGGCTGTTCTTCCGCCAGTTGAGACTCGTGAAATCTTCTGTAAGCCAGGTACAACCCGTTCAGGCACAGGTCGGGCACAAGCGAGTCGATGAAGTCGCACTTTTGAGCGATCATATTTGCGAATCCGCCGGTAACAACGACCTGAGGCCAACATCCAAGCTCTTCGGCGTAACGTTCGACTATTTCACGTAAGGCGCCGATGGCGCTATAATATATCCCGTTCTGGATGGCCATGATCGTATTGGTGCCGAATATGCTTTCCGGTATTCGCGGTTTTACATTTGGCAGAGCGGCGGTGTATGCGTTGAGCGACCGGGCGGCGAGGCTCAGTCCGGGGAAAATAACTCCGCCGAGGAATATTCCGTTGTCATTAACGCAATCGATGGTGGTGGCAGTGCCGAAATCGGCAATGACGGCAGCCCTCCCGATAACCTCGAAGGCCGCGAAGGCTGTAATCAGCCGATCTTTGCCGACCGCCTCCGGATTCTCGACGGCTGTCTTCATTTCCAGCGGAAAGTCGCGGCCGATAAGCAGAACATTTTGTTTGAACGTGTCGGTTACCGCCCTTTCGACAAGTTCGAGAGCATCGGGATTGACCGAACTGACTGTGATGGGAACGGTTTTGGCGCCTAGCGGTTGCGGACCGCAGATTTCTCGAAACACCGCAAGAATATCGGCAAGTTTCTGTGCCTGTGCCTGATCGACTGGCACCCGCTCGGTACGGTCCAGTTTACCCTTGGCAAAAACCGCCAATGAGATATTACTGTTTCCGATGTCAACGCCTATCATGTCCATGAGAGTATATTAGAATCCTCAGTTTCATTTGTATAGCAAAAAACGCTCAATCGGACAAATGCGGCGGATTTGTCATACGCGGTGAATCTGGTTTTTTGGGTTGAGTTTGTGTCTTCTGGATTTCCCGCCAAAGCAGTTCCGTTAGCTCCTTAAGCCCGCTGCCGGTGACAGAAGAGATGGCTGTAACTTTTCGTCCGAGATTTTTCTGAAACTCGTCAAGTTTTTTCCCGTCGGTGTCGAGATCCATCTTTGAGACAACGACAATCTCTGTTTTTTCGGCCAGGACAGGACTGTATTTGGCCAATTCCTGCCGGATAATATGATAGTTTTGTATCGCATCGCTGCCATCGTCGGCCGCGACGTCCACCAGATGGACGATGATTCTGGTACGCTCGATGTGGCGTAGAAAATCATGACCAAGGCCTTCTCCCTTGTGCGAGCCTTCGATAAGGCCTGGGATGTCGGCAGCCACAAATCGACGGTAATCGGTCAGTTCGACAATGCCCAGATTCGGTTGCAGCGTGGTAAAAGGGTATGGAGCGATTTTCGGTCGAGCGGCCGAGATACGCGAAAGCAGTGTACTCTTTCCGGCGTTCGGCAGACCCACCAGTCCGATATCGGCGATGAGCTTTAGTTCGAGCTTCAGATGGCGATGACCGCCAGGTTTTCCGTCTTCGGCAATGTATGGAGTCTGGTTGACGGACGTGGCAAATCGCTTATTGCCCTTTCCTCCGCGGCCACCATGCGCAACACAGATAGTCTGACCGGGCATGTCCATGTCTTTGATGACCAGCTTGCGGTCCAGATCGTAAACGACAGTGCCCAGGGGGACGTGGATAATCAGATCGTCACCATTTTTCCCGAACATATTCTTGCCCATTCCGTCACCGCCGCGACAGGCGTTCCATTGAGCCCGGCTGGCAAAGTCCAGCAGTGTAGCAACAGCACTGTCGGAATAAAGAAAAACACTGCCTCCATTGCCCCCGTCACCGCCGTCGGGACCTCCCCTGGGAACGTATTTTTCCCTGCGGAAGCTGATGCAGCCGTTACCGCCGTCGCCGGCCTTGACAAGAATTTCCACCTGATCGATAAACATAATCCACAAGTTCTACGAAGCGGCAGGGGCCGCAACCAAAAAAAAGAGCAGCGACAGCCGCTGCTCTTGAGTATGTTCCAACGCTGTGTTGACAAAGTACAAGCTTACGATTGCAATTGTTCCACACAGACGCGCTTGCCTTTGAAAGCCACCATACCTTCAATGAGAGAATAAATGGTATAATCTCTACCCATTCCAACGTTGCTTCCCGGCCGGAAACGCGTGCCACGCTGGCGAACAATAATTGAGCCGGGCTTTACCACCTGACCGCCAAATACTTTCAATCCACGATACTTAGGATTGCTGTCACGTCCGTTTCGTGATGATCCCTGTCCTTTTTTATGTGCCATAATCTACCTCAAAAAACAACCTGAGCCGGACGAACCGTCGGCCCTGTAACTGTTATTACCGCATAATCCACTGACGGTTACGATAAAGCATCACCCGCTGCTGTGGGCTGTATCGGTCGCCTGGAACCTGATATTCTAACATTAAAGTTTTTCTAAGCAATATCTGTTTTTTTTGTTGAGTTTCGATGGTGTTGGGCAGATCAACTGCGACGGTTTCGTTGCTCAGTCCGGAAACGAAAAGCTTGGCCCAGACAGCATTGGGGTCGAAATCCTCAAAGATAGCCACAGAATCACGGGCATTGTCCTGTCCCACGAGAATCGGTCCGGTAACCATATCTTCCGGCTCGAGCAACGGGATGGTTTTATCATAAAGTTTACGTATCTCCAGGAACACCGGTTTTCGCACTCCCACACCGGCATCGGAGAGCTTTAACGTATTGGTGAACAGGGTGAACCGGGGATAAAACTCGACTTCACGGCCGGTATTGTTGGTAACGGTATAGAGCAAATACCAAAATCGACGGCTCTGGGAATCACCCGGCAGTGTAATGGTTATCTGCTGCGGATCGCCGTGCAGCTCAAATTCCAACTGCCAAGTGTCTGGCGGAGGCACCATTGCCGGTTGAACCACCGCCCAGACCGGTCGGTCCCCGGCAAAGCTGGCCATGCCAACCATCAAAACCCCAAAAAAAGTGAATTTAATTCTATTCATTATACTAATAGGATAAAGGTTGTTTTTCTACGCAAAACTCCACTCTAAGTTGCGGCCCTTGCCGCTTCATGTCAGTTACTCTGTTTGACTAAACCAACTTTTATATCGCAACAGTCCAGTTTAGCGAATTTCTCCAGACTGTCAAGCAAGTAATCGCCAAATCTGCCGGATTGACGCCAATTATCTCCATCAAGAAATAAACATGAGTAATTATAAACCGAATATCGCTGCATAACTCTTTGTGTTTAAAGCAGTTAAGTTTTTTAGGTAGTTATTGCTTGACTATATGGAATATCCAGTTATAAGTATTAGGTCCATATAGTTCAGCTTTAGGAGTGATTAGGCTGGACGAGGTATTTCAAACAAGAGCCGTAATCCGTGCGGTCCAGAATAATGGATGCACTCAGTGGAAGGAACCACTTCTTATAATATCAAAGAAGCCATAGAATTGCAGAAGCAATGGGCTTGTTTACGACGTCGAGCCCACCTTGGTGATGCTATCAATTACGTTGGTGGAGCCGATGTGGCATTTTCGCCCGATAAGCGGTGGTGCATCGCAGGAGTTGTAGTCTTGAGTTTCCCGCAACTCCAGATACAGGAATTTGCTTATGCCGATGAGCCGGTGAGGTTTCCTTATGTTCCTGGGTTGTTGTCATTTCGCGAAGCACCTGCTATGATTTCGGCGGCCAGAAAGCTCTCGATCAGGCCCGATGTGCTATTGATAGACGGGCAGGGATTGGCCCATCCCCGGCGGTTTGGGTTGGCATGTCACGTGGGAGTGCATTTGAACTGGGCCACGATCGGATGTGCCAAAAGTCGTCTGATCGGCGACCATCGTCAGGTGGGGCTGCGTAAAGGGTGCCGTTGCCGACTTATGGATGGCGATGAGGTGATAGGTAGTGTTTTGCGAACTCGCGAAAAAGTTAAGTGCATATATGTTTCAGAAGGACATCTGGTTGAATTGGAATCGGCGGTCAAACTGGTGTTGCGTTGCTGTAATCGATACAGATTGCCTGAACCGACCCAAAAATCGCATCATCTTGTGACGAAATTACGCCGAATATACCCAATGGGTACGAAAGATCAGGATGGCGATCTTTACACTACCCTGAATGGAGCCTGAAATTAAAGAACTTGCGAAAAAGCAACCTTGCAGGCTCATAAGCGATTGTTATGACAACTATGGACAAATCAAAAAAATTTATATAAAATCAACATGAGATTAGTGTAAAATAGGTTATCTGATATAGTGGCGTTTTTTTAATTGGTGTTAGTTTTTAAGAGATTGTATTGTTATGAGTCAGTTAGAAAACAACAACAGTAAACGTGAAGAATCAAAAGACTTTTCAACGGAACAGCCGGATTCGTTGTCGGCAAATCAACCCGGTGACCAGGAATCCCCCCGCTCGGCGCCCCAGCAGCCGCAGGAACCCCCCCAGAATGGCGCCGTCGCAGCAGAACTATCGGCTGATATTCCTGCTCAACAACCTCCGCCCAAACCGGTCGAATCGCCCGGTGTGGATTATGACATCGAACTTGAACATGAGATTGAAGAAGCTCTCGGTGATATAAGCCTGATAGACGTTTACGATTTTGATGAGCTTGAAGATCCGCAGGAATCAATAAAGACTGTGGATGCCTCTGCGGAAACATACCAAAGGCCCCCGGAAGAAGCAAAAGCGCAGGCAGCACCGGCAAAACCGAAGCCGCCAGCAAGAGAGCGAAGACCAGTAAAATCACCGAACGAACCGTTTGTCCACAACATTAACCGCGGCAAAGTGATAGGCGAATCCAACGACGGGGTATTTGTCGATCTTGGCGGCAAGTCGCAGGGTTTTCTGCCCAAAGAGGAATATGACGAGGGAGAGACGATCGAGGTCGGCACGGAAATAAACGTAGCGATTGTCAGGTACGATTCGCATGACGGACTGCTGATCCTATCGAGAAAAACGGCTGAGCAGCAGTTATTGCGGAAGAATCTCACCGAAGGCTCTCGTGTCGAGGCACGTGTGACCGGCTCGAATAAGGGAGGTTTGGAACTGGACATTAAAGGACTGAAGGCTTTTATGCCTACTTCTCAGATAGATATCGCACGAGTGGAAAAGATCGACTCCCTGATTGGCGAGCGTTTTGTCTGTGAAGTCATGCAGGTAGAGCGAGGCGATAAAAATATCGTGCTGAGCCGGAGAAATGTCCTTCTGCAGGAACGGGCTGAACATACCGAAAAACTCTGGAACGAGATCGAGGAAGGGCAGTCGCGCAGTGGTGTGGTTCGTAGTTTGGCGGACTATGGCGCCTTCGTTGACCTTGGCGGTGTGGATGGTTTGCTGCACGTTAGTGAACTCAGTTGGGCTCGCGTGAAACATCCCAAAGATATATTGCAGGTGGGCCAGACTATCGATGTGCTGGTCATCGGCGTTGACAGGGAAAAGCAACGCATATCGCTTAGTCTTCGCAAAGCGGGCTGTGATCCATGGACCACGGCGGAGCAAAAATATGGTCTTGGTACCAGGCATAAAGCTCAGATTACTAAAATGATGAGTTTTGGCGCCTTTGCCGAGCTGGAAGCGGGAGTTGAAGGATTGATCCCCATCAGCGAGATGACCTGGGCCGGCAGGATCAGACATCCCTCGGACGTGGTTGCCCCTGGCATGATGGTAGAGGTGGAAATCTTGAAACTGGACGTTGGAAAACGGCGAATCTCCATGAGTATGAAGAGCATCCAGGAAAATCCGTGGGTCAACGTCAGCGAGAAATACGCTAATAATGATGTTTGTACCGGCAAAGTCTCGCGTGTAACGGATTTTGGCGCGTTCGTTACGCTTGAATCAGGTGTTGACGGACTGCTGCATATCTCAGAAATGTCCGACAAACGAGTGGAGAAAGCCACTGATGTGGTCAGTGAAGGACAGGAAATTCAGGTCAGGATTATCAATATCGATCTTGACAGTCAGAGAATAGCATTGTCATTAAAAGACCTGCCTTCTGCGGAAGGTACACCCGAAGACAGCACTTCTCAGGAGAATGCCGCCGAACAAGCGGAACCACCTTCCAGTGACAAAAAGAAAAAACAACGTCCGCTGCGCGGCGGCCTGAGCTGGTAACGAAAAGAGCATCTTGTCTTTATGGGTGTGTATCATCCGGTATGCGCTGCCCATGTAAATGTATTCCCCACCCGGATTGCGTATAAGGGTGCATGTCACCACCACATACCGCAAGAGAAATTTATTATTTGCATACTACACCGCTTTGAGTAAGATTGCACATCCATACTGCATCCTGACAAGCATATTTACGAAAACACGGCGAAAAATCTTATCGTGGGCAACAGGTTTGTGAGGAATAGAGTTCAAAAACTTATTGAAAAGTTGAGTCATGGAAACATCGTTTGCCGCTATTGACTGGATGGTAATTGGCATATATTTTGCGATCCTGCTTGGTATTTCCTGGTGGGTGATCCGAAAAAACAAAGACACGGCTGACGACTATTTCCTGGCCGGACGGAATCTTGGCTGGTTCATCGTCGGAGCTTCCATCTTCGCTTCCAACATCGGCTCCGAGCACCTCGTGGGACTGGCCGGTTCCGGCTGCACCGATGGAGTGGCCATGGCCCACTACGAACTTCATGCCTGGTGCCTTTTGGTCCTGGGCTGGGTGATGGTACCCTTCTACGCTCGCTCCAGAGTCTTCACCATGCCCGAGTTTCTGGAAAAACGTTTCTGCTCAACCTCACGCTGGGTACTCTCGGTCATCTCGCTTGTGGCATATATACTAACCAAAATTGCCGTGGGAATATTCGCCGGTGGTGTCGTATTCAGTGTATTGCTGCCGGACCTGAATTTCATGGGCCTTGACAGTTTTTGGATCGGTTCCATTCTTGTGATCGTTCTGACGGGAATGTACACCGTCCTCGGAGGCTTACGTGCCGTCGCTTACACCGAGGCCCTGCAGACCGTAGTGCTGATCCTTGGCTCGGTCCTGGTCACCATCTTCGGCCTTAAGGCACTGGGTGACTGGGATGCCCTGAGGGAAATTTGCGGCTCGGATATGTTCAATCTCTGGAAACCGCTCGTCCCGGAAAACATAGACAGCACATGGATGCCGATCAGGGAGCAGGGTCGCATGGCATGGTATTTCAATGACAACTATCCATGGTTGGGAATGCTCTTTTGCGCACCTATCATCGGCCTGTGGTATTGGTGTACCGATCAGTATATTGTCCAGCGAGCACTGGGAGCACCGAACGAACGTGAGGCTCGACGGGGCTCCATCTTCGCATCTTTCCTCAAGCTGCTGCCCGTGTTCATCTTTATCATTCCCGGAATGATATGCTTTGCCCTGGCCCAAAGCGGCAAATCGCAAGTGATTCAACAGGCGTTGTTCGATCAGGAAGGACAACTGCTACGCGACGAATGCCAAAAAGCCTTTCCGCTGCTTGTCACCACGGTGCTGCCGGCCGGCGTCCGAGGAATCGTCGTGGCCGGCCTGTTGGCGGCCCTGATGAGTTCGTTGGCCGGAGTCTTCAATGCCTCTTCCACTCTCTTTACCATGGATTTCTACTCCAAGTTTCGACCACGCGCTTCGCAGCACAGGCTGGTTTGGGTGGGACGGATAGCCACCTCCGCAATGGTCTTGATTGGCCTGATGTGGATTCCGGTAATCCGGGGCGGCAAAGGCCTGTATGATTATCTCCAGGGCGTACAAGCCTACCTCGCACCACCGATTTTCGTCGTTTTTTTCTTTGGCGTATTCATGAAACGTCTCAACAGCAAAGGCGCTTTAGCGGCGCTGACAGTGGGTTTTATCATGGGCCTGGCTCGTTTAGCCGTCGATACTCCCATCAAGTTGATAAGCGATTTCTCTTATACGGAAGGTTCGTTCTTCTGGATTGTCAACAACATCTTCTTCCAATACTACAGTCTGCTCATCTTCCTTGTGTGCGTGGTGGTTATGATCGCGGTCAGTTACGTCACCGACCCGCCATCTTACGACAAAACCAGGGGGCTGACCTATGGAACCATTACCGTGGAGGATCGTAAGCAAACACGGGCCAGTTGGAATTATACTGACGTCATTTACAGCATGATTGTCATTGCCATCATTGTCGTCGTTTATATGTACTTTACCGGCTGATCCAACAACCCAAAAGCGGGCGATTCCTTTCGGCGTTTCGCCTTGGCCCCCGGCACAAAAAACCATGTACTCCTGCCGATTTTCAATAAAAACGCATTGAAAACTAAAATCTTTGACAGTTCAAGGTATTTGGAAAAGATTGTTAGCAACGAAAGGACCGAATTATGTTTTGTAAATGTTTAAACGGCAAATATCACATTATAGTTTCTTTGATGATTATGATATTTGCTGGTATCAGTTGTACCGCGAATGCGGGAGATTTGAAACTTGCGTCAGGATTTAAGGATCCTGGTCCCCAAGCTCGGCCAAGGGCCTATTGGAACTGGCTAAATGGTGCGGTAACGCTGGACGGTCTGACGCGTGATCTTGAAGAGGCCAAAGATAAGGGACTTGGCGGTTTGGAAATGTGGGATACCGAAGCGATGAGAAATCCCGGCGGTTTTGTTCCAGCGGGTCCGCCCTTTATGGGGCCTGAATCAGTCGCCGCGATGCAACATTCAATGAGAGAAGCCAAACGCCTGGGGCTTGACCTGGGGTTGATCACCTCCAGCGGCTGGAATGCTGGCGGTCCATGGGTACCTCCAGAAATGGCGAGCAAGAACCTGTTCTATTCGAGCGTTCTTGTTAGCGGTCCCGGCCAAATCACCCAGAAGCTTGACTTCCCGGAAGTCCCACTTGATTGCCCAAAACGCGCAGATGGATTGCCGAAGTGGTATCTTGACGTTGCCGTTCTGGCGTGGCCCGACTCCAAGGACAAGGTTATTGCCGATCTTTCAAAAGTGATCGATCTTACCGACAAGCTCAAAGATGGCCAATTGAATTGGAGGTCGCCTGCCGGAAACTGGCAGGTTGTGCGATATGTCTGCAGTAATAATGGTCAGCAATTGATTGCCGCAAGCCCCAATTCCAAAGGGCCGTTCATCGATTTTCTTGATCCGGATGCCACGCGTTTTCACTTTGAGTACATCATCGACAAACTCGGATTACCCAAAGGGGGCGATCCTGAGAGTCCCTTGAAAACCCTCGAGGTCGATAGTATGGAACTGCACGAAGGCATTCAATGGACACCGAAATTTCCTGAGTGGTTTAAGAAGTATCATGGTTATGATCCTGTTGCCTGGTTGCCTGTATTGGCTGGGTGGACCATAAAAGATAAGGTTACCAGCGGGCGGTTCGAGTATGACTACAAGAAGACGGTTAGCGATCTTTTGATATTCAGTCACTATACAACCGGAAGCGAAGTCTGTGCCCAATACGGTCTGGAACTTGCAGGTGAAGCGGGAGGGCCTGGCCCACCTATTTGGGATAGCTGTCCGGTTGACGCTCTAAAGGCGCTTGGAAACGTAGATATACCTCGCGGTGAGTTTTGGATCAAGAATCAGAATAATATTTTTTTGGTCAAAGAGATCGCCTGTGCGTCCCACATCTATGGCAAACCTTATGTTGATGCAGAATCATGGACTACCTGGCGGCGATGGATGGACAGCCCATTTGTTCGTAAACAGTTAGTGGACAGGGCGTTTTGTGAGGGCCTCAACCGCATCACCTATCACGGTTATTCGCATTCCCCCAAAGAGGTCGGTTATCCCGGCCGCACCTATCACGCGGGGGTGGATATGAATCCGCAGGTTGTATGGTGGTCGAAGGCTCGGCCGTTTATGGATTACCTGGGGCGATGCTGCCAAATGCTACAGCAGGGTATGTTCGTTGCTGATGTCGCATACTACTACGGCGATAAGGCTCCTAATTTCTGGCCATTATTTGCTAATGTTCCCGAAAAGCCCTTGCTTGACGGCCTCGACGCAGGCTTTGATTATGATGTTGTCAACACCGATGTTATCGTGAATCGTATGTCAGTTAAAGACGGCCGGATAGTCTTGCCTGACGGCATGTCATATCGTGTTCTTGTACTACCCGATCAGCGTGATATGCAATTTGAAGTGCTGGTCAAGCTGGAGAAACTGGTCGCTCAAGGCGCGACAATAATCGGTCCTAAGCCATTGGATGTCCCCGGTTTGCAGGATTATGAATCGCGGAGCGTAAAACTGCGCCAGTTAGCTGACAAGATGTGGGGGCCGTGTGATGGAACTACGGTCAAACAGAACAGCTATAGCAAAGGCGAGGTGGTGTGGGGTTTAACGCCACAGCAATGGCTCACGCAAAGATCTATTACACCGGACTTTTCCTGCCTTACCCCAGAGCATACGGCAAATCTGGATTACATCCACCGGCAGACTGAAGATACAAACATCTATTTCGTGAGAAACAAATCACTTTTACCGGTAAACGCCGATTGTCTATTCCGAGTAAAAGATTCAGCGCCGCAGCTTTGGGACCCGGCTGACGGCAGCATAAAACAGACGTTCTTTTACAAAAAAGCAGATGGCCGAACCAGTGTAAGGCTTGACCTGCCCCCGGGCGGAGCGGTTTTCGTGGTATTTGGTGAAGCCGCCTCGCCCGGCAGTATTGATACGGCTGCGTTTCAGTGCTTCCAAAATGGACAGTACACATTGACCGGCAGTAAAGGCCAAACCAAGCAGGTTAAGGTTGACACTTTGCCTGAGCCGCTGACGCTTGACGGTGAATGGACGGTTGACTTTGATCCCAAGTGGGGCGCCCCGGCACAAATTAAACTGCCAAAGCTTATTTCATGGACCGATCATGAAAATGAGGGCGTGAAATACTATTCGGGTGTAGGCTTCTATACGAAGACGTTGGATGTCCCTGCCGATTGGCTTGCCCCCGGGCGAAGGGTCCATCTGGATTTGGGCGATGTACGCGAACTGGCCGAGGTGTTTGTTAATGGCAAATCAGCCGGTGTACTTTGGAAACCGCTGTTTCAGGCTGATATTACTTCGCTTGTCAAACCCGGTGCCAATAAACTGAAGATCGAAGTGATGAACCTGTGGATCAACCGCCTGATCGGCGACCAGAACCTACCTGCGGAAAAGAAATTCACCCGCACCAACATAACAACGTTTGACGGGTACAGGGCCAAACCCGGAACAACATGGCAAGTCCAGCCGGCTGGCCTCCTGGGACCGGTTCAACTGCTGCCATCAGTGAATGTTTTGGTCGATATTCGCGACAAGTAATGATGCTTTTTATATCAGAAACCAGCTAAAAGTTTTATAAGGAAACGTTCTACAATGACTTCCAAAGAACGCGTATTAGGAGCTTTTAATAGAACCGGTTATGACCGCATACCGATCAAGCATGAGGGAACTCCAGAGATCAACCATATCATCATGGAGCACTTTGGCCTTACGAATATGGAACAGCTTTTGCGTGTTGTCGGTGAAGATTTTCGTTATGTCGAGCCTGTTTATATTGGTCCGGAACTAAGAACATTTCCTGATGGCAGCGTCGAGGGGTATTTTGGCGAGCGATATAAATATGCCCAGTTCGAAGGCGGCAAATACCTTGAGTCCTGCTATCAGCCCTTTGCCGGCGTTAACAAGCTGGAAGACCTGGACCGTTCGCATTTTCCCACATCTGACTGGTTTGATTATTCGACTATAAAGCAGCAATGCGAAAAGTATAAAGATTACGCGGTTTGTTTCGGCACAGCCGGAGATATGGATTTCATTAACAGCATCGCACGAGCTCGCGGTATGGAGCAGGTGCTGATGGACCTGATGGATGATAACCCTGTCTATCTTGCAATAATGGAAGCACGGTTTAAGTTTTACTATGACATGCATGAACGGGCACTGCAGGCTGCCGATGGTCTTATCGATTTTACACATATTGGTGAAGATCTTGGCAACCAGAATGGTCCGATGATCAATAAGAGCATTTTTGAAAAATATTTTGCGCCGAAATTAAAAAAATATTTTGATATGGCCCACCGTTATGGAGCGCGTACGATGATGCATATATGCGGCTGTGTCTATGAGTTTTTACCCCGGCTTATCGAGCTTGGCCTTGATGTTTACGATGTTGTTCAGCCGACCACGCCCCAAATGAACATCGCTAATCTGCAAAAAGATTTTGGCGACAAGCTGGTATTCTGCGGTTCGGTATGCGTCCAGACGACTATGGCATGGGGCAAGCCCCAAGACGTTGAAAGAGAAGTAAAACGTCGCCTGGACCTGTTCCCCAAAGGCAGACTGTTTTTAGGCCCGACACACGCGATACAAGTTGGTTCCCCCCTGGAAAATATTCTCGCACTATACAGATCAGCAGGCAGCCTGTGTGAAGACATCGACGATTCCATCTTAAGCATCAAAGATGACCAAGATCAGGTTGACAAAATCAATATGTCAAAACTATATTAAGATACGAATCATTGATTACGGAGAATCTCTATGATCGACGGTCCTTTTCTTGGCGTTATTCTTCATTCAGTCGGTGGTGTAGCGCACGGCACTTTTTATGCGCCACTGAAAAAAGTTGAAAAATGGTCATGGGAAAGCGGCTGGCTTATCCAAGGCCTTGCCGCCTGGGTCATCGTCCCATGGCTGGTTGCCATTTGTGCCAGGACTAATCCGGTTGAAGCTATTAGTAACAGTCCACATAAAAGTGTTCTCATGACATACTTGTTCGGAGGGATGTGGGGGTTCGGCAGCCTGACTTTTGGTTTGACAATGCGTTACCTGGGCATGTCGCTGGGAATGGCGGTCGCACTGGGATTCTGTGCGACTTTCGGAACATTAATGCCACCAATTGTGCAAGGTGATATGAGTGGGCTGTTGGGGTCAAGTGCGGGGCATCTGCTACTCGGTGGTATTGCCGTTTGCCTGCTGGGTATAGGCCAGTGCGGATACGCTGGAATGCGAAAGGAACGCGAGGTGACTGATGAGCAAAAAAAAGAAGGCATCAAAGAATTCGCCCTGACCAAAGGATTTTTCGTTGCGGTGTTCTCAGGAATCATGAGTGCAGGTTTTGCCTATGCCATAAACGCCGGAAAACCTATCGCCGACGCCGCACTTCAGTCCGGCGCCTCGAACATATTAAAAAACGCCCCCGTATTCATTCTCATTATGGGCGGAGGATTCACCGTCAACAGTATCTGGTGTATTATCCTCAACATCAAAAATAAAAGTTACACAGATTATCTCGGCCTTGCACCAAAAATGCTCAGTTCAAACTTTATATTAGCCGCCTCTGCCGGAACCATCTGGTACACCGGGTTCTTCTTCTATGGAATGGGCACGACTTTTATGGGAAAATTCGATTTTTCAAGCTGGTCCATCCATCTGGCTTTCGTGATCATGTTCAGCACTATCTGCGGAATTGCCATGAAGGAATGGAAAGGTGTTAGCAAAAAAACCATGGCCCTGGTCTATCTGGGACTGATACTTCTCCTGTTATCAACAGTAATAACCGCCATGGGAAATAGTTCCGCGACACATTAAAACAGCAACCTCGTAAAACTCGGGTCGGCTCGATCATTATTTTTGCTTGCCAGGTCGGTGGTTTTTGCGTAGGATGACGCCAGCGTCAGAACTATTTTGATACGTTGATTCTGACACCCAAAGGATTTTTGGGCGTGGATATTGACTTTTGACGACGCCATCGAGACTATGTTGTTGGAATGATGGCTTAGCAGCTAACTTCTTCTATGAAGGGCAGTTATGGCACCGAACAAATTCGTGCGGGCGATATTTCCAGGCTCTTTCGATCCGATCACCAATGGGCATTTGGACGTTATCCACCGCGGAATCAAGATCGTGGACGAATTAATCATCGCCGTGGGCGACGATCCGCAAAAGGAGTATCTCTTCGACGGCCAGGAGCGAGTCGAGATGATCCGGGAGCTAACCAACGACATACCGGAGGTGAAAGTTGAGCGATTCAGCGGCCTAATGGTGGATTTTGCCCGCAGAGTAGGTGCTCAGGTGATTCTGCGAGGTCTGCGGAACCTGACCGACGTTCAGCACGAATTCGAGTTGGCTCTGACCAATCGGGCGGTGGGCCATCTGGAAACAATGTTCATCATGACCGGCGAACAGTACGGTTTTACCTCCTCCACCCTTATACGCGAGGTCGGCCGTTACGGTGGTGATGTATCGGGCCTTATCCCTCCTTCTATTTATAAGAAACTCAAAAACAAGCTTGATACGTAATTATGTACAGCATAGCGGCAGAAATAGTCTTTAACGCAGGTCATTATCTGGTGGGATCCCATGGAAAGCAGGAACAGCCGCACCACCACGATTGGCGTGTCCGGGCAACGGTCGAGAGTGCTCAACTGGATAACTGCGGTCTGGTAATGGATTTTCAGATGCTTCAGCGGCTGTTACGGCAGATTGTTGAGCCAATGAAACAGGCGGAGTTCATCAATAACCTGACCGAGTTAGCCGCCGGGGACGACACAAACATAAATCCCTCAACGGAACGTATCGCCCGTTACATTTATGATGGGCTTGCCAGGCAATTGCCCGGTCGGGTCCACCTGACGGAGGTGCTCGTGTGGGAGACGCCTGACAATCGGGCAGCGTACCGCCCACCCCGGGACTGATATCAGTATCAAGCCAAGCCATCTATGCTAACCTAATGTCCTATAACGACTAATGTTGTGGTATTAAGTCAAATCCCGGATTCAGACAGGAGAAATTATTGACGATAAGAGTCAGGCGATCTATAATAATGCAATGGAGCCCGTGGAAACTATGGACCGTGGCGTAATAACCAAGAACAAGGAGCCAGGTAATGCAGTGTCAGTTGTGCGGTAAGCGTGCTACCGTTCATCTTACGGAAATCATCGACGGCCAGAAGGTTGAACAGCATTTGTGTGAACAGTGCGCCCAAAGCGAAGGAATCACGATTAAGCAGCATGTTCCCATAAGCAGCCTGCTGAATGATCTGGTGGAAGCCCAACGCGAAACAAAAGAGTTGACCAGCCTGTCCTGTCCGCAGTGCGACCTGTCATGGAGCGAATTCCGTAAAAGTGGTCTGCTGGGATGTCCTAATGACTATGCCGCATTCGAGAAACCTCTTCTCGGCCTGATCGAACGAGCCCATGAAGGAGCCGTCACTCATATCGGCCGAGTACCCGAGAATCCCACCGGCAAACTCAGTCAACAGTTGAAATTACTTCGCTTTCGCCAGGACCTTCATCGTGCGATTAAGGAAGAGGATTACGAAACAGCCGCCCATCTTCGTGATGAAATCAGTAAATATGAAACAAACTAAATTGTGCGAAATCGCACTATTGTATATGGCTTAGACACCAACATCGACTATACGCGGTAGTATCTGTCTGGCGGAAAGTTATCTCGATTTAGCTCATGAAAGATATCACGAACATATATAAGAAGGTTTCGGACTGGATGGACGGTTCCGGGCCGATGAGCGACATTGTCATTTCCTCCCGTATCCGTTTGGCGCGCAATGTTGCCGGTTTTCTTTTTTTTCCCCACGCTGATAAAGAACAGCAGCGTGAACTGCTGGACTTTATTCGCGGCAAAGTAATGGAGACCGAACTTAAAAACGATTTGTGGTACGTTAACATGGAAGAAACGGCCCCCCTGGAACGGTTGGTTCTGGTTGAAAGGCACCTGATATCACAACGGCTGGTGGATAGAGAAGGTCCTTGCGGCGTAGCCCTGTCGCACGATGAATCGTTGTCCGTGATGATCAATGAAGAAGACCACATTCGTATGCAAGTGTTGGCCAGCGGTTTGCAACTGGAAGAGACGTACGACCATAGTAATCGCATCGACAATCTTCTCGAGAAGAAGATGGACTACTCGTTTTCGCCGAAATACGGTTATCTGACCGCTTGTCCGACCAATGTGGGAACCGGACTTCGGGTTTCCGTTATGCTGCATCTGCCGGCCCTGAAGATAATCGGCCAGATCGAAAAGGTTTTTCGCGCCGCCAAAGAAATGCACCTGGCGGTACGCGGCCTCTACGGTGAAGGCACTGAACCGATCGGCGATTTTTACCAACTTTCCAATCAGACCACTCTGGGCAAAACCGAAACGCAAATCATCGAGGAACTGACTTCCCAGGCGATCGGTCCCATCGTGGAATACGAACGCCGAGCCCGCGATAAACTCCTCAAAGATCGCGCAATCGCCCTGGAAGACAAGATATTCCGAGCCATCGGTGTTTTGGCCAACGCACGAATGATAAGCTCAGAGGAAGCTATCTATCTGCTGAGCTTTGTGCGACTGGGCATCCATCTGGAACGCGTCACTGATATCGATCTGAAAACCGTAAACGAACTGTTTATGTTGACTCAGCCGGGGCATCTGCAGAATCTATACAAAAGGGACCTCGCCGAAAATGAGCGTGACGAGGTCCGTGCTGAATTTATCCGCAATAAGCTTTTGTAAACCTTCTCTATAGTGCGAAACCGCATTTACGCCTGCCGGGTATAAAATTTCCCTTTGATCTGTTTCGAGCGTCGTTCGCGTCGTTCCCAGCTATCGTCGGTCCCTTTTATGACGTTTTCAATGTGGTTTTTTTTGCCTGAACGTCAGCGGGAATTTCAATCGGCGTTTCCCGATTTTCCTCTGCCATGATTGCCTGGTCGGCCTTTCGGTTTTCCTCGGTAACAGTGGTGGAAAGCCGTTCCAGAAAATCCGGCAGAGCCGAGGTCACCCGGTTCCCTTCGGGCGTCACTGGAGATAAAATCGATTTCCAGATAGTTATAACCACCGTGAGCGATCAAAACTCGCAAAGCGTTAGTTTATAACGGTGCGGACACCACCCGGGAGCAGATGATAATGTAATACACCTATTCGCTGTTGATTTTGCATCTGTTCAAAAAAAAGGAATCAGGAAGTTAGTCCAATGGATACCTTATACTCTAAGGAATCAGGGTTGTCAAGATAGAAAGAAATGCCCTGGAGAGAAAAATCACCGTAACGAGACAACATTCCAACATCTTTAGGCATTTCCTGTATAAACGTTACTATACCCACTTTTCGTAGCTTTTCAGTATGACAAAAGTCTCCGTCTTAGATATTCCTCCGATGGTAGAAAGTTTTTCTGTCAAAAAGCTAACAAGACCTTTGTTGGATTCCACCAGAACTTCAATCAGGAAATCATATTGGCCCGAAACAATGGAAACCGACAAGACATTTTCCAGTTCAGAAATTTCCTGAGCTTTCTTGTCCAGATATTTCGCCTCCATTAGTGTTGCGGCAACTATAGCCAATTGTTGGTTCTCCAAAATACTGGGGTCGCGTAAAGCCCTTATTTTGAGAACGCCACCATTTTGCAGTCGTTTTAATCTTTGTCGGATCGTACCCTCGGTGACACCGAGCTTCCTGGCAACAGTACTGTTGGGCACATATTTTTTCGACAAGATATTGATTATTTTCCAATCAAGTGTATCCGGCTGCATAGTGCTACTCCCGCTACAATTTTTCTAAAATGGTACTAAGGGTTTCTGCGGCATCACCAAGAAGCACGATCGTATTGTGCCTTGGCAAATACAGTGGGTTGTTTACACCGGCGTACCCGGGACGCGTATCTTTGTTGCAAATGATTACATAATCCGCCTCGTCCACACTCAGTACGGGCATGCCGTAAATAGGGGTTCCTTCCGCTGTTTTGGCAGCAGGATTGATCACGTCATTCGCACCAACCACCAAAGCAACGTCTGTTTCTTTGAATTCAGGATTAATGGTTTCCATAGGGTACAATTTATCATAGGGGACTTCCACTTCCGCCAATAATACATTCATGTGCCCCGGCATACGGCCGGCAACAGGATGAATCGCGAATTTTACTTGTTTGCCCTTTGCTTCCAATATGAAAGCTAACTGTTTAACCTGAGCCTGGGCCTGAGCCAAGGCCATGCCATAACCTGGAACGATAATTATTTTTTTTGCAGCACCGATGATTGCCGTTGCCTTATCCATGGCAACGGATATATTTTCCGCTGTTGGCGTGCCTGGTGAGGTTTGCACAGAGGAATCTTCGCCTGTGGAACTAGTGGCCATTTGTGTCGCTGATAAAGCGGTTTTGCCCATCAGAACGTCAAGGATACTGTTATTCATAGCGCGACACATAATTTGTGTTAAGACAATTCCCGCAGAACCGACAATAGCTCCGACGACCACCACTAACAAATTTGATGTTACCAGGCCAACTGTCGCTGCGGCAACTCCGGACAGAGAATTCAATAAAGAAATAGCTATAGGCATATCGCCGCCGCCAATACGAATCGAAAAAAGAATACCAAATACTAAGCTTATGACAATTAAAAGAACCGAGAGCATTGTTGCCATGTTGTAAGAACTGATAGTTACAAGCGTGATAAGTATTGCGGCTGCGATTAGTGTTAGAAGATTAAGAAAGAAATGGCCTCTAAGTATGATAGGAAGCGGAGTTATTTTTCCATCCAGTTTTGCCGCCGCGACAAGGCTGCCGTCAAATGTAACACTGCCAATCACCAGAGCAACAGCACCGGTGAATCTTGCGATATCTGAAACAGCCGCACTGCCGCCGGTGAGAACAACGAAAGCAACTATGGCCGAAGCTGCTCCACCAGAAGCATTCAATAATGCCACTAACTGTGGGATCCGTGTCATGGTAACATACACCGCCAGCAAACAGCCGATAACAGAGCCTAAGACCAGTGAAACCCAGAGTATATTCAGAGAAACAATTTCGTTAGCAATCATAGTTGTAATAATCGCAATTAAGATGCAAGCTGCACCAAGGAGGTTTCCCGTTCTGGCTGTCCTGGGCGAATTCATAAGTCGTACACCTGAGACTATCCCGAGAATGCAGAGTAACTCAATTATCTTGTAGGAAATTTCCGGCATAGGCTTTTCTTTTTATATCCAGTAGGCGTGATAACTCCCGGCAAAGCCGATTGTGAGAATTTTCAGAGTAAGGAGATACATAATAAGAAAACAGGGAAACTCAATCGTCATGAGTATGTACTCTGTCCTGCTTAAACATTTTTAACATACGATCAGTAACTAAAAAACCACCCACAACATTTATTGTGGCAAGAACAACAGCAATGGCTCCAAAAAAT
Organism: uncultured Pirellulales bacterium; assembly: GCA_964537505.1. Taxonomy (GTDB): domain Bacteria; phylum Planctomycetota; class Phycisphaerae; order Sedimentisphaerales; family SM23-30; genus DAINBT01. Next base: position 16,574 of record CAZICK010000021.1, on the reverse strand, counting down.
CGACTCCCTGTGCCAACCGCAAGGGCCGTGGCTGTTAACGCTCCAGAAACAGTAACGCCTGACAAAGCATTCATCCCTGACATCAGGGGAGTATGAAGCAGGCTTGGGACATCGCTTATAAGCCGGTAGCCGACCGTTGCCGCAATGACAAATAAAACCGGTGATAACCAATCGTTCATTTTCTAACCACTTTCTCACTTTAGGTTCATCGCTTCCAGTGTACCTTCATGGAATATTTTGCCATCCTTTGTAACTAATGAAGAAGCGATAATTTCATCATCCATATTTAAATTTACTTTGCCATTTTTTATCAGATAAGTAAGCAGATTGTACACGTTACTGGCGAACATCCATGTTGAACTCCGTGGAAGCATGCTGGGTATGTTCTGAGTACCATCTATATTGACACCATACTTTGTAACAAGTTTTGCTGCTTCGGAAATTTCACAGTTACCGCCCTGATCGATTGCTACATCCACTATAACAGAACCGGTTTTCATTGATTTTACCATCTCTTCGGTAATAAGGACCGGTGCTGTCCTTCCAGGTATCAAAGCGGTCAGAATAACTATATCTGCTGAACTAACGTTTTGGCTTAATATCTGTCGTTCCTTAACCAACCACTTTCCCGGAAGCTTCATAGCATATCCCCCTTTGCCGATTGCAACTTCGGCAGGAATATGAAGATCTATAATCTTAGCACCCAAACTCATGGCCTGCTCACGGGCATCCGGCCGAATATCCACTGCGGATACAACTGCTCCCAAACGTTTGGCTGTAGCAAGTGATTGGAGTCCGGCAACTCCTGCTCCAATTACGAGAACGCTTGCCGGCTGCGTTGTTCCAACCGCGCTACTTATCATGGGCATGAATACCGGCAATATATTCGCTGCCATTAACACAGCTTTGTAGCCTGCCACAGTGCTCATAGATGTCAGGGCATCCATAGTCTGAGCTCGAGAGATTCTTGGAATCGAATCCAGGCTTATTGAAATAACTCCTTTTGCGGCTAATTTTCGAACCATTTGGTGATTGGCTGGAGAAGATGGGTGTAAGAAAGTGATTAAGTACTGCCCTTCTTTCATCATATCGACTTCATGCATACTTGTCTTATCTGAAAATCGCGGTTCTTTTACCTTTAAAATAAGATCAGACCTGGCAAAAACTTCCTCTGCATCAGCTAACAACTCCGCTCCAGCCGCCCTATATTCGTCGTCGGCAAAAAAGGAGCCTTCACCTGCCCCGGTTTCCACAATTACCATTGCACCATCTGATACCATTTTTTTAACAATCTCTGGAGTGGCGGCAACACGTCTCTCGCCCGACATGATTTCTTTTGGTATGCCTATAGTCAGTACTTGAGAACTCATTTTGTTTCTCCGAATAAAAAAGCGTTCTTTCACAACAAAAACGTATTTTAGGCACTTTTGGGCACTTTGCCAACGAAAAAAAACTTTTAATGACAAATTATTACGAATAACGTATTTTTCCCTGGGTTGAAATCCGAATTGCCTCGGCGGATATTTATCAAACTTTACTCAGGAATTACCCGATGGCTGTCTGATTATTTGGGGCCGATGCCAGCGTCAAAAATATCTTGGAGCCTTGATTTTGGTGCCAAAAACAGCGTTTTTCAGGCGTCAATACCGATTTTTGACGCCAATATCAACATAAAGATTCCCGACGGGTTTGCTCTAACAACGCCATGGTGACCACATTGGTTTACTGAGCATACGATCGGCCCAATGACCGATGTTTTCTTTGAGCCATGTCTATACAATGAGCGCCAAAGTTCGTAGTTTGACCGCCCGAATAGTCAAGAATAAAGCGAAAGTTATACAGACATGAGCTTTATGATTTGCAAATTTCATCATCTTCTTCTTCTCGTAAACTTTCTCATTCTCCATAGTTTTCGCTACCGCACTACTTTAATTCGCTCCTTATCCACTCATTCCCACTATCATCCCGGCAATTTGGTTCAATTCTGTGACCACCGCGTCGGGTTGTATGTCTCGGAAGTGCAGCTCGTCTTCCCGTAGCAGGGTTTGAGTGCTGTCGCCGGCAAACAATATGGTTCGCAGTCCGCAGCGCTGCGCAACCGAGATGTCATTCAACATATCATTGCCGAGATAAACGATCTCTTCCGGACTGATCCCCTGTCGGCTGAGGGTCTCTATGGCCAGATGAAAGGCACGTGGGTTCGGTTTGCTGAACCCCAATTCGTAGGAAAACAATACCAGCGATTCACTGAAAAATTCTTCCAGCTCTATGTCGTCCCGTCCCTGCTCCATACGCAGCAGCCGGCGCAGATGCAAAGGCGTATAAAACTGTGCGTTAGAGATAATACCCTGAATAATATCAGCCTGTCGTAGCGTTTCCAAGGCCGCAGCCGCGCCGGGATACAGATATATCCGCTGCAGGGCCCGGTCGAAAAAGTAAGCCCAGCGATAAGCGGTATGCAGCGGCGGCTCATCATCAGGAACATCCAGTCCCTGTACGATGCAGTCCTGGAGTATCTCAAGCCAAATCTGTTCGATCACCACTTCCGGATATTCCACTCCCGTTGCCAGCGACCGCAGATGCGAATCGGCTATCAGTTCCTGATACAAATCGCTCAGCGTAACCTCTGCAGGCTGGTCCGGCTTGAGTCGTTTGAGCGGCCCATGGAGCGAAAACTCCTCAACCGTCACCTCAGCGGCCCTCAGCAAACGATCTTCATACTCCAGTGATCCGACCAAGTCGCCCAGCTCTACCCCGCACAACGTACCATAGACGTCCCAGAGAACCGCCCGAACGGAAGACAAGTCCGCACTCCGGCAGGTCACCTCGGCCGCGACTGGTACAATTTCCTCTCCGACGCTAAAACGCCGGTCAATCTCCTGAAAATACTGCCAAAGGGACGGTGAGAAATCAAAAAATCTTTTCACGCCGGTAGTCTAACGACCAAGCAGGACTTTGTCAATCCGTCCGACAAAACCACGCCATTTCCCTTCATTTTCGACGATTTGTTTGTTGCGTCGGTTATAAGACATTTGTGACCCTGGGCTTGAAGAAACACCCTCGACAACAGGTCGTAAACGGGTATAATCAGCGAGAATTGGCGTTTTGCGGCTGTGTGCGTTACCCAATACTGTCAAAATACCAGTGAACGATTACGGAGATTTTGGGAAATGAAGAAAAGCAGGATGAATCGGCGTCAGTTTCTCAAGAGAGCGGCCAGAGCGTCGATTGCGGCAGCGGGATTTCCTTATATCGTTTCATCGTCGGCGATTGGCAAGGCGGGCGGAGTAGCTGCAAGTAACCGTATTACGATGGGGTTTATCGGTGTGGGCGGACATGGGACTGGTATGAATCTGCGGACGTTTCTGGTTCAGACGGACGCTCAGGCGGTGGCGGTTTGCGATGTGGACAGCAATAATGTGAACAAGGCCCGCGACATTGTAAACCAGAAGTACGGCAATAGCGACTGCGCAACGTACAAGGACTTTCGCGAGGTTATTGCCAGAGACGATATTGACGCCGTGATGATATCGACGCCGGACCATTGGCATGTGCCGATGTCGCTGGCGGCGCTGAGGGCGGGCAAAGACGTCGAGTGCGAAAAGCCGACGCTGACTGTCCGCGAAGGGCGGATTCTGGCCGATACGGTGAAACGGTACGGGCGTGTCTTTCAGTGGTCAACGGAGGATAGATCGGTGTATGAATATCACCGGATGTGCGAATTGGTCCGCAACGGACGGATTGGCAAGCTGCATACTGTGAAGGTGGAATTGCCCGGCGGGCCTGAGAATCCGGGCAATAACAGGCCGATGCCTGTGCCGAATGGTTTCGATTACGATATGTGGCTCGGGCCTGCTCCGTGGCGGCCTTATTGCGGGCCGGATCATTTGCCTTATCAGTGGCGGTGGATTTTCGATTATTCGGGGGGGCAGTTGAGCGACTGGGGTGCGCATCTTCTTGACGGCGCACAATGGGGCAGCGACACCGAGGATACCGGGCCTGTGGAGGTCGAGGGCGAGGGAGTTTTCTGCACGGAAGGTCTTTACGATACAGCCAGGCAGTACGAGATTAAGTACAAGTACGCCGACGGGCTTGAGATGATCGTTAAATCGGGCAATCCGAGCCTGCGATTCGAGGGCAGCGACGGATGGATCGGGAATGTCGGCTGGCGGGCGCCGCTCCAGGCCGAGCCTAAGAGCATTCTTAGCTCGAAGATTGGACCGGAGGAGATTCATCTTTATACGTGCAAGGACGGCGAACAACGGAACTTCCTCGACTGTGTGAAATCACGTAAGGACTGCTATTTTCCGCCTGAGAAGGGGCAGAGGTGTTTTACGATTTCGCATATCGGGAATATCTCGATGCTGTTGGGGCGTAAGCTGAGGTGGAATCCGGAGAAAGAAGAGTTTGCCAACGATGAGCAGGCTAATCGGATGCTGTCGCGGTCGATGCGCAGCCCGTGGCATTTGTGAAATTTATTATTGATTGTTTACTATTGATTGTTAAGGAAAGAAGTTATGAGAGCTTTGAAGATCGAAAACTGGGTGGTTTTGTTGGTTGTTTGGGTTTGTTGCCTGGCTCCGAGCGGTGCCCAGGGTGAGATGAGCCTGCTTGGGAGTGATTTTTCGCAGTGGCGAGGGGATACGGCGGCCTGGTTTGTTGCGGGGGATTCGATTCAGGATCCTCAAAATGAGAATCTGCTCAAAGGCAAGCCTGGCAGCGGAGTTATTATCAATGGGCCTACGGGTAGTACTCGCAATATATTGAGTAAGGCTGAGTTCGGGGATGTTCGGGCGCATATTGAGTTTATGGTACCGAAGGGGTCGAATTCGGGAGTATATTTTCAAGGCCGTTACGAGATTCAGGTTTTCGATAGTTGGGCAGTAGCCGAACCGCAACATTCGGATTGCGGAGGGATTTATCAGAGGTGGGATGATAACCGCCAGCCGCAAGGGTTTGAGGGGCACGGGCCTCGGCTTAATGCGTCGAAGGCGCCTGGACAGTGGCAGAGTTTTGACGTTATCTTTCGGGCGCCTCGTTTCGATAAGAACGGCAGGAAGATCGCCAATGCGAGGTTTGAAAAGGTGGTCCATAATGGAGTGGTGGTGCATGAGGATGTGGAGCTTACGGGTCCGACTCGTGCGAGCACCTACAACGATGAGAAGTCTTTGGGACCGTTGATGCTGCAGGGCGACCACGGGCCGGTGGCGTATCGGAATATCCGGATTGAGCCGGCCGGGCCAAATCCATTCTTTGCGATGGATACGGCGACAAAAGACGCCAAACACAGGACGGCAAAAGAGCAAGTGGAAATGCTTAAGGAATTGGGCTATGCGGGAATAGGGCCGCAAGCAGGCAAGGGACTGGCGGAGATGGCCGAGGAGACGAGGAAGAATGGCCTGACATTAGTTGCGGTGTATAGTGGGGTTAATATTGGGCCGGGTCAGCAGAAGTACGGGCCGGAAATGAAAGAGGCGATCGAGATTTTGAAGGGAAGCAATTCTATACTCTGGCTTTTTGTGAACAGCGATAAGGATAAGGTTTCTTCACCGGAGGCTGACGAGCGCGCGGTGGCGGTGATTCGAGAAATTGCGGATATGGCGGCGGAAAAGAGGGTGCGGGTTGCGCTGTATCCGCATACTGGGTTCTGGCTGGAGCGGGTTGAGGATGCGGTCCGGGTGGCCGGGAAGGTAGATAGAAAGAACGTTGGGGTGACGTTTAATTTGTGTCACTGGCTGAAAGTGGATGACGAAAAGAACATGGAATCGCTGATAAAGCTGGCGATGCCTCATCTGTTTGTGGTGACGATCAACGGGGCCGACAGTGGCGGTAAGGACTGGAAGAGCCTGATTCAGACGCTGGACCATGGAACGTTTGACGTGAGCAGGCTGCTCAAGACGTTGGCGGATTGCGGCTACACCGGGCCGATAGGCTTTCAGGGCTTCGGAATTGGCTCAGACGCTTACGATAATCTGAAGCGGACGATGGAGGCGTGGCGGAAGCTGTCGGGTGTGCTGGTAGCACAAAGGAACTGACGGCCCAGAAGGCTATGCCCCCAACTTAATCAATGCCGTTCATTTCCGGTTCATTTTGGGTTCATTCCTGGTCATTTCCAGCATATTTTTGACGTTTGCATCAATTTTCAGCTTATTTTCCTATGGAATAACATGGTTTTTTCTGGTAATCTGCTCACGAAAGGTTTCAGACAATCAATCGTATTTTGTTGTGAAAGAACGAGTCAGTCCAAGGAGTAAATCTATGAAAAAAACTAAAGTAAAACTGTTAATGGTGATCCTGTTGGCACTTACATCGCAGGCATGGGGCCAGGCGGCTTCGTCGATCGAACGCGATGTCGATTGGCAGCTCAGCCTTATCGGAGGAGTTCTCACCGGTGGGACCTATTCTTCTCGAACGGAAAACTCTTTGGGTGAGAGGGTACATCTCAAGACAGACGAAGGTTTTATGACCGGTCTGCGGCTCAGCGCCGAGCAGGAATATCTGGGTTTAGAGTTGAGCGCAGCGGGAGTTTTTCATGATATGAACCTCGAAGCCGGCGAATGGGAAATTGAGCCAGAGGGCAGCAATGCCACTCTCATTTTGACCGATCTCAACGTTCTGATGTTTCCAACCGGAAATGATCTGGCCGACGGGCGTGTAAGGCCGTTTGTCACTGTTGGTCCCGGGTTAGCGTTTTTTATGAGCGACTATGATCAGATCGACAGTGAACTGATGTTCGCCGCCAACGTTGGCGCCGGTATCAAGTTTCTGCTGGGCGACGAGGGCAGTCCGGTTTTGCGTTTCGATTGGCGCTGGCACCAGATAATCGGTTCAACGACAGAAACCATGGAAAACTCAATATACCGTCAGGAATTCTCGGTGGGTATAGGCTTGCGGTTCTAAACGAATAAGACGCCGGCATCAAAGAAAAGAAAAGGAAAGTATTTTGTCACGTAAAAAGATTTCGATTATCGGGGCCGGTAATGTCGGGGCAACTTGTGCCCATTGGCTGGCGCAAAAGGAGTTGGCTGACATTGTAATGCTCGATATCGTGGAGGGTCTGGCGGCGGGTAAGGGACTGGACCTTTTCGAGTCTTCGCCGGTGGGCGGTTTCGACGTGGGTTTTACCGGAACCTGTGATTATCAAGCCACAGGCGGCAGTGATATAGTAATTATCACATCAGGACTGCCGCGTAAGCCGGGTATGAGCCGGGATGATTTATTGAAGGCAAATACGCGAATAGTTACCGAGGTAACTCAACAGGTGGTCGCTCATAGCCCTGATACGTTTTTGATCATCGTCAGCAATCCGCTGGACGCGATGACTTACGTAGCGGCAAAGGTGTCGAGCTTTCCCAAGAATCGGGTAATGGGTATGGCTGGGATTCTCGATACGGCCCGTTACCGCAGTTTTATCGCCCAAGCACTTGGCGTTTCGGTCACCGACATTTCCGCCATGCTGCTGGGCGGGCACGGCGATGATATGGTGCCGCTACCGCGTTATACTACTATCGCTGGCATCCCTCTTACCGAACTGCTTGAGGATCGCCAGATTGAAGCCATTGTCGAGCGCACCCGCAGGGGCGGCACGGAAATCGTCAATCTGCTCAAAAACGGTTCTGCTTTTTATGCCCCGTCGGCGGCGGCGGCGGAGATGGCCGAGGCGATTCTGAAAGACAAAAAACGCGTTTTGCCGTGTTGCGCCTGGTGCCAGGATGAATATGGTGCCGGCGGCTGCTTTGTGGGCGTGCCGGTAATCCTGGGCACCGGCGGCGTGGAAAAGGTTATCGAATTGAAACTGACCGATCAGGAAAAGCAGCTTTTCGATGCTTCCGTGTCGCACGTGAATGAATTGACAAGCCAAGTGGACAAATTACTATGATAACAGGAATATGGAGCCGGTATAACTTCCGAGAAAAACCAATTTCCAAAACTCATTGACTTAGGTAATATCGTGTGCTAAGTTATATTCATGTTTAATAACTTTAAGATTTCACAAAAGTTCAATCTTTCTAGGCATGCCGTTGTATATCATGGGGATTGTCTGGAATTGCTAAATCAAATACCAGACGAATCAATGCAACTTGTCGTTACTTCACCTCCCTACAATATTGGGAAAGAGTACGAGAGGAAACTTAATTTGAACCTGTATCTGGAACAACAAGCATCAGTAATTAAGGAATGTACCCGAGTCCTTTCTGAGCACGGCAGTATTTGTTGGCAGGTTGGAAACTATGTTGACAACGGAGCTATTATCCCACTTGATACAGTACTATACCCAATCTTCAGCAGTCTAGGGTTAAAAATGCGAAACCGTATTATCTGGCATTTTGAACACGGGCTCCATTGTTCAAGGAGACTTTCTGGTCGATATGAAACAATAATTTGGTTCACAAAATCCAAAAACTATGTTTTTAATTTGGATCCGGTGAGGATACCTCAGAAATATCCCGGCAAGAAGTATTTCAAAGGTCCAAAAACCGGGCAATATTCCTGCAACCCATTAGGCAAGAACCCAGGAGATATTTGGTTGATCCCAAATGTCAAAAGTAACCATATCGAAAAAACGGATCATCCATGTCAGTTTCCTGTAGAACTGGTTGAGCGTTTGGTTCTTTCAATGTCCAATAAAGGAGATTGGGTTCTTGATCCATTTCTCGGCACAGGCAGTTCGATCATCGCAGCAGTTCGACACGATCGAAGAGGGGCTGGCGCCGAAACTGTAAAAAAATATATTAATCTCGCTATCGACCGGATTAAAGAAGAAATCAAAGGCACATTAAGAACTCGTCCTATGAATAAACCTATATACGATCCGAAAACAGCGGGAAACAGGCTGATCGTCCCTCCTTGGACAGCCCAAAAAAAGGCGGAGCAAATGCCATTGTTCGAAAATGAATAAAAGGAAATACGCCACACAATGAAAATCATAGAAACTTACTCTCATTTGAATGGCTTGGAATTCTTGATTGTGCACAAACCACAATTGTGGAAAGAGATTAAGAAGGTTATTGCTGAAGTTGACGCAATGGCTTGCAAAACGAAAATCTCGAAAGAAAAGGGAATGAAGGGGAAACTCTTATACAGCCCAATTGACATGAATGCAAATTTCAAGAAACTTCTCACCAAAGCAAAATGGAAAGAAAGCCGAGTCAGCTACTGGGTTACACGTAATGAAAAACTCATCAGAAAAACGCTGTCGATGGATGCGAAGGATCAAAAAAAGGCTATTGAGGCAACCGGGGAAACCCCTATTTATAGCTACAATCAAACCGATTTTGTTAAGCAACGAGTTGCTATTGAAGTACAGTTTGGCAAGTATTCTTTTGTGGCTTACGATCTGTTTGTTAAACATCTTGCTTTTTATGTTGGTGATCAAATTGACGTAGGGATCGAGATTCTCCCGATGAAGGCTCTTCAATCGCAAATGAGTTCTGGTGTCCCTTACTACGAAGGTGAATTCTATAACGTTATCCGACAAGGCCGAGGTGTACCGGCAGTGCCTTTGGTTATTCTTGGTATTATGCCATAATATCCAAATTTAGCAGGGTTTCCCTATGCGGTTCTTGTAAAGAATTCTTACTTATGATGCGGACTTTGCCTCTTAAACTTCTGCGATCTTTGGGCCTTTTTATCTTTTCATGATCTCTCAGTGGTTTTGGAACAACACACAATGAAGATAGCGTTGGCACAAATTAATCCGACGGTGGGCGATATTGCCGGTAACAGCGTCAAGATCAGCGATTATATTCAGCGGGCAGAAAAGCAAGGCGCAAAACTGGTAGTCTTCAGTGAATTGGCCCTGATTGGTTACCCGCCCAAGGATATGCTGCTTAAAGAACAACTCATCAATGACAATATCGCCGCCCTGGAAGAAGTTGCCAATGGATGCAACGGATGTGCAGCATTAGTGGGGTTTGTTTGTTGCCATGACGGGGATACCGGTAAAGAATTATATAACGCGGCGGCCCTGCTGAACAAGGGTAAGACACAGGCTGTATATTACAAACAACTATTGCCGACCTATGATGTGTTCGATGAGCGTCGATACTTTCAGCCGGGGAAATCGCAGCAGGTGGTGAGCATAGGCGGTATGCGTCTGGGTTTGACTATATGTGAGGATATTTGGCCGACGCCCGAACAGAACAGCAGGCGACTCTATGATATTGATCCCTTTGCGGAATTGGCCCGCGCCAAGGTCGATGCAGCGATAAACATGTCCGCCTCGCCGTTCGTCATGGATAAACACGCATTTCGCTGTCAAATGTTCTCGCAGCAGTGCCGGCGTTATAGCTTACCACTGATTTACACAAATCAGGTGGGCGGTAATGACGAACTGATTTTTGACGGTTGCAGTTGCGTTTTCGACCGGAACGGGCAGGTTATTGCGCAGGCACGCGATTTCGAAGAAGACCTGCTCATCGTCGAGCTGGAAGCACCACGGGAAAACCGTAAGGAACAAGTGAAAACCGGCATCGGTTCGGTGCACGATGGGCTGGTACTGGGTTTGCGTGATTATGTACGCAAGTGCAACTTTCAGACCGTGGCGTTGGGTCTTTCGGGCGGGATCGATTCAGCGGTAACCGCGGCGCTGGCGGTCCGGGCGCTGGGTAAGGACAAGGTTGTGGCGGTGGCAATGCCCAGTCGTTATTCCAGCGCAGGCAGTATAACCGATGCGGAACATCTGGCCAAAAACCTGGGAATACAACTGCTGACCATACCCATCGAAGAGGTGCATTTGGCTATGGAAAAGACTCTGCAGGAACACTTTCGCGGACTTGAGCCGGACATCACCGAGGAAAACATCCAGGCCCGTATCCGCTGTAATATTTTGATGGCATTGAGTAACAAGTTCGGCCATCTGCTTTTGACCACCGGTAACAAGAGCGAGTTGGCGGTGGGATATTGCACCATGTACGGCGATATGGCCGGCGGCCTGGCGGTGATCAGCGATGTACCCAAGACTATGGTTTATGAATTAGCCCGGTACATTAATCGAGAAAAAGAGGTGATTCCGGTTTCTTCGATTACCAAACCGCCCTCGGCGGAGCTGCATCCCGATCAGAAAGACGAAGACTTACTACCACCATATAATCAGCTTGACAAAATATTGCAACGCTACGTTGAGAAAAACCACTCACCGGATCAGATTGTCGAGGCGGGTTTCGATCTCGAAACGGTCAGACGAATTATCGATCTGATCGACCGTAGCGAATATAAGCGCAGGCAGGCAGCGCCGGGACTGAAAGTCACCAGTCGGGCGTTTGGTTTTGGTCGGCGGATGCCCATCGCCCAAAACTACAGACCGTACAAGAAATAAGCAGTCCCCCGCCTCCGGAACGCTTTCCACGAATTGCAGCAAATTGCTGTTGTCTGGTTGGCGATGATTGTATAGAATTTCCTTTCTGATCAGTGAGAATTGGCGTTTTATGGGTGGGCGCGTTGCCCGGGTGAACTGGAAGATCAGGCCCTAAGGGCCTCAACGGTTATAGTAAACTAAATGAAAGGCGCCGTTCATGCCTAAAAAACAAACGCGGCGAGATTTTCTAAAGACTCTTGGAATCGCTTCTTTTTCCGTTGCCGCAGTTCCCGGCTGTACGGAGATCAAAAGAAAATCCCCCGAAAAAACCATTCTTTCTAAACCGAACATCATACTTATTATGGCTGATGATCTCGGTTATGCGGGGCTGGGATGTTACGGACAGAAACTCATTCGAACACCTCGTATCGATCAAATGGCCCGAGAGGGAATGCGTTTCACGGATTGTTACGCGGCCAATACAGTGTGTGTGCCGTCGCGCTGCGGTCTGATTACCGGTCAGCATCCGGGTCATGCGACGATCCGTGACAATTTCACGCCGCATGTTGATATCAATCTTAAAAACGGCGGGGGATATATGCGCGATTATCCCGAAGGAGCCTGGCCTCCCAATGTCACGACTTTAGGGCAAGTCCTTAAAAACGCAGGTTACAAAACCGCCCAATTCGGTAAGTTAGAAGCGGGTATTCCAATGCCGGCGGGAAAAATGACGGAGCATGGCTGGGATTACTGGATTGGTTTTCGTGAAACAGGGGCGGCGTTCCAGTATTATCCCACCGAATTATGGAAAAACGATGAAAGGATGACTTTCGAGGCCAATAAGCCCCAGGATGTTCGCCAGCCGGGCATTGTCGGCTATAAAGGCGTTTATTCGGCAGATCTGTTTATGGAGGAGATATCAAAGTTCATACGAGAAAATCAACAAGAGCCTTTCTTTATATATTTTCCATCTCAGGTGCCTCACGGCAGGTCTCCTCGGGACGGGGATCAAATTCAGGTACCTGATATCGGGCCTTATGCGGATCGCCCCTGGACTCACCTGGAAAAGCTGTACGCTGCCATGATGACTCGTTTTGACGGTCACGTAGGCCAAATTATCGACCTGCTGAAAGAGCTGGATCTCGATGAAAACACCGTCATCTTCTTCACCAGCGACAATGGCGATGAAAACAGCTATTACAAATACACGGACCGATTTCATGCCACTGGACCGTTGCGTGGCAAGAAAAGATATTTGTACGAAGGTGGCATCCGCGTACCGATGATTGTGCGATGGCCCGGACAAATCAAGGCGGGGCAAACAAATAAATTGCCATGGGCCTCATGGGATATGATGGCTACTTTCGCAGATATGGCCGGCGTGAAGGCTCCGGAACACACCGACGGTATCTCGGTGGTCCCCACACTGCTGGGCCGGTCGGATAAACAGACGCCACGGGAGTATTTGTATTGGGAATATCAACACGCTAAACAGCAGGCAGTTAGAATGGGCCGATGGAAAGGAGTTCGTATTGGCGGGACGAAAGAGCCGATCGAACTTTATGATATGAATAAGGATATCGGTGAAAAAAACAATATCGCAGCGGCTCATCCAAAAATCATCGAGAGAATTAGTGAAATCATGAAAGAAGCGAGGGAAGGATCGGAGTTTACCAAATACTGGCCGTTACCCGAACATCGACGCGACGATATTAAAATGGATAACAGTATATACAAAACATTGGGGAAGGGAGGAGGCTATTAGGCGGGGCAGTGACCGGAGCAATGAAGCTTTGTTAAAAAAACGACGAGACATTGATGTGGCGGAAGTGCAAGCTGAGCGGGCACGAAAATTCCAGCAAAAACATCGATAATCATTTTTGGGAAAGAAAAATATCTATGCTTGCTATGCAAATTACGATTAAGGGATTCGATCTTGCCATACTAATTATATACATGGTCGGCATCGTTGGGCTGGGTTGTTGGGCAGGGTTTAGGCAGCGGCGCGGCGCAGAAGGCAAAGACTATTTTCTGGCTGGAGGAACACTTCGCTGGCCTATCATCGGACTGGCACTGTTTTCGACCAACATTTCCACTATCCACCTGGTCAGCCTGGCTCAGGAAGGATACAAAAACGGCCTGGCTTACGGCAACTTCGAATGGATGGCCGCTTTTACGCTGATCGCACTTTCGTTGTTTTTTGCACCCTTTTACATCCGTTCCAAGGTCGCTACGCTTCCCGACTTTCTTGAGAAACGATACAACCGCGACTGCCGCAACTGGTTGGCGTTTCTTTCCATTATTTCCGCTGTTTTTATTCACATCGGTTTTTCTCTCTACACTGGCGCCATAGTGCTTAAAGGCCTGTTTGGTGTTCCGATCATGACCAGCATAATAGGCATTGCCGTACTGACGGGCTTATATACGATAATCGGCGGCCTTATGGCGGTAGTCGTTACCGAATCCATTCAAACTGTCATTCTCCTGGCCGGGGCTATATGTATAACGACCATCGGATACATTAAGGTCGGTGGCTGGCAGGGATTGGCCGAGTCCGTCGATCCCGTTAAGCTGACTATGCTCAGAACCGCCGAAGACCCCGCCAAGCTGCCTTGGTACTGCGTATTTCTCGGATATCCGATCATAGGTTTATGGTACTGGTGCGCTGATCAGACGATTGTTCAGCGAGTTTTGGGCGCCAAAGATGAAAATCACGCGAGAGTAGGACCGCTTTTTACCGGCTTTATCAAGATTCTTCCGGTTTTTATTTTTGTTCTGCCGGGTACGATTTGCCTGGCTCTCATTAAGCAGAATGCGATACCCGCCTTGACCGACTCGGCCGATACCTACGGGCACTTGATCCGTACACTGCTGCCGACCGGGCTAAAGGGAATGGTTGCCGCTGCGCTGCTGGCGGCACTTATGGGTACCGTTTCCGGCGCCCTCAACTCCATTGCCACGCTTTTCAGTTATGACATCTACAAACAACTGCGTCCTCAAACTCCCGACCACAAACTCGTAATCATTGGTCGTATCGCAACTTTTGTCGCTATGATTTTAGCCATACTTTGGTCTCCATATATTAAACAGTTTGAAAGTCTTTTTCAGGGGTGCGTAACAGTGATTTGTTATATCGCTCCTCCGATAACTGCCGTGTTCGTATGGGGTGTGTTCTGGCGAGGCGCCTCCACCGCCGGAGCCAAGGCCACTCTGTATATCGGTTCTTTCCTGGGACTGTATGTCTTTCTGCTCGACTGGTTCAAGGAATACACTTTTTGGGATGTTAATTCTATGATGGCAACTTTTTATCTGTTCGTAATATGTTCGATCATTCTGATTGTTGTTTCGATTAGCAAACCTCATCGGCACACTGCGGAAAGTGAAAAACTCGTATGGAAAAATTGGCGCGAACCGCTGCGCAGCCCCGGTTGGCCCGGTATAGGCAACTACAAATTCCTCGCCGCCCTGCTGTTTGTCGTCATGGTCCTGCTTTATGTATGGTTCGCATAAGGAAACAGCAAATGTAGCCCATTGGGATAACCCGCTTTACGCGGAACGGAAATGAAAATATGCCCCTTAAAGATTACACACGTCGCGATTTTATGAAATCGATAGGTTGGGTTTCGACATCGCTGGCCCTGACGGGATGCGAAGGGGTAATTGAACAGATAACTCCCAAAGTCCCGCCGCGCAAACCCAACATCATCTTCATCATGGCCGATGACCTGGGCTACGGAGACTTGGGCTGTTACGGACAAAAAATAACCGAAACGCCCTGCCTGGACAAAATGGCAGCCGAGGGAATGCGTTTTACGCAGCATTATGCCGGCAGTACGGTTTGTGCCCCATCACGCTGTTCACTGATGACAGGTCTGCATACCGGCCATTGCCAGATTCGTGGTAATAAGGAAGTCAAGCCGGAAGGCCAGTCTCCGATGGCGCCCGGCACGGTGACTATCCCAACTCTCTTGAAAAAAGCCGGCTATACAAGCGGCATGTTCGGTAAGTGGGGGCTGGGAGTTCCCGGTTCAGTGAGCGACCCGATGGAGTTTTTTGACGAGTTTTACGGCTATAACTGTCAGCGGGAAGCCCATACTTATTACCCGAAACATCTCTGGCATAACCTCCAACGAGTGGAGCTTGACGGCAAAACATATTCCCACGACCTGATAATGGCAGCAGCCAAGAAATTCATCACCGTTAATAAAGATAAGCCTTTTTTCTGCTATATGCCGATAACCATCCCGCACGCCGCCATGCATGCCCCCAAGGCTCTGCATGATAAGTATCGCAAAATGTTCCCCCAATTTGAAAACAAAATCGGCAGATACACCGGCCCTGAAGTGCAAAATCCGATAGCGGCATTTTCAGCCATGGTTGAACATCTCGATAACGGTGTTGGCGAAGTTCTGGAGTTACTTAAGAACCTGGCTATCGATAACAATACCTTGGTGATCTTTACCAGCGATAACGGTCCTCACATGGAAGGTGGCCATGACCCCAAGTTTTTTAATAGTAATGGCCCGTTAAAAGGATATAAACGCGACCTGTACGAAGGCGGTATTCGCGTACCCATGATTGCATGGTGGCCCGGTACGATCAAGGCCGGCTCACTCAGCAACCATATCTCCGCGTTCTGGGACATCCTGCCTACCTTCGTCCAATTGGCCCGGCTCGATCCACCCGAACAAACCGACGGCATCTCCATGGTCCCAACACTGACCGCACAAAGTAAACAGCAACAGCATGAGTATATGTATTGGGAATTTTACGAAGGGGGTGGCAGACAGGCCGTGCGTATGGGTAACTGGAAAGCGCTGCGTTTGAATGTGAACAAAAACCCGGATGGCCCTATCAAATTGTACGATCTGGCAACCGACCTGGGCGAAAATAACAATATAGCCGAGCGGCACCCAGAAATTGTCGATAAGGCCCAGCGCATCATGGCCCAGGCTCATACGAAATCCGCCCAATGGTCTTTTTAATATTGGTTGGCTGTCCCCATGCATGTATTCCCAGCCCCCAGACGCACCTCACGACATTACGGGAGTGCCGCCCTCCATTCTGCTTTTAGTTCTTCGGATAAATCTTTTACTATCCGGCTGTTTTCCGGCAGTTGGGCAATATTCTTATTTTCCTGCGGATCAGTTTTGTGATCATATAATTCACGAGCGGCAAATTCTTTTGTTTCCCAATTAATCTATTCAACATAACGGCGTCTGTTAGCCCAAGTTACGCAGTTAGAAGGTCGAAACGGCCTTCGTAATAGCGTCAAGGG
>CAZICK010000020.1:0-47951 GCA_964537505.1 uncultured Pirellulales bacterium | reverse complement strand
AAATAAGCACTTACATCAATTCCAACAACGTAAAATAAGCACTTACATCAATTCCTCATAACGAAAAATAAGGAGTTACGTTCATTCCCACCGAACGAAAAATAAGCACTTACAACAATCCCCCACCCCACCGCCTATTTATTTGCATTGGCGAATCTGCATTGTTAAAATGGGCAACAAAGTTGCGCGCTTTTTCGCACTTTTTTTACAATAAATTTGGACAAAAAACGGTGTTTTCAGTGTCAAAAACGGCCCTGGCCGCTTTCTATAAAACACCTAACTGCTTGTAAATACTAATGTTGGAGAATTTTTAATGAAAAGTGTTATCAACAAACCCGACTTCACCCCACGCACACTCACTTCCGGTGAGGTTAAGTGCTTTAGTTACAATAAGTTATTAAAAGACGAGCTGGCCGCAGGCCTCAGCATTGAAGACGCCATCTTCATGTACCGCCTAATGCTCTACAACCGCTCGTTCGAAACCATGATAATCAAGCTGCGAAGTGGAGAGTTGGTACCGTTTGAAGGATATAAGTTCTCTGGTGCAACGCACTTATCGATCGGGCAGGAAGCGGTCGCGATTGGCGCCAACGCGGCCCTGCGAGGCGACGACTACATAACCAGTTCGCATCGCGGACACGGACACAGCATCGCAAAGGAAGCTTACGCCCTCAAAACGATGACCAAAGACCGATTGAAGAATTTCATAACAGGCGTAAGTTTTGTCAGTGACAAGACGGACCTGTTCGAACAAGCAATGGAAGTGCATTTGTACCGTACCATGGCGGAATTTTTGGGCAAAGAGGAAGGCTACTGCCACGGCAAAGGAGGTGGAATGCACATAGCGGACTTCAATGTGGGTCACCTTGGCGCTAATGCTATTGTGGGCGGGAGTATTCCCATCGCGACCGGGGCAGGTCTCTCGATGATGCTCCAGGGTAAAGATCGCGTAACCTTGTGCTTTTTCGGCGACGGGGCCTGCAATAATGGGGTATTCTGCGAATCACTGAACCTGGCCTGCATGGACCAGCTCAAAAAAGGAGTGCCGGTAATATATTTGATCGAGAACAATCAGTTCGGTATGACCGGTCGCAATCGAGATGAAATAACCGGTATCGACTATCTGGCCCGGCGTGGCTGGGCCTATAAAGACAATGGCATGCATGCGGAAGTTATCAATGGCATGAACGTGCTGGCAGTACGTGATGCAGTGAGCCGTGCGGCGGAAATTTGCCGTAAAGACGATGGTCCGGTGCTGCTGGAAGCGATTACGTATCGCTATATGGGACATTCCCTGAGCGATCAAAACCTCTACCGTCAGGAAGAAGAAATCGAAGCATGGCAACGTGAAGATGCTATCGAACATATCAAACAAGAACTGATAAAAGCGGGCGTGGCCGATGCAGCAAAACTAGACGAAATCGAGCAAAACGTTACAAAACAGATGGAACAAATTACCATCGCCGCGGCTCAAAGCAAATATCCCGACCCGGCAACCATCTACGAAGGTCTGTTTTCTGATACGACCAGCGAAAGCGTTCCTGAAACGTATAAAACCACCGATTACCATAAGGACCAGATTAAAGACTACCGCGATTCCAAGGGGTGTATGCCGTATCGGCGGGCAATTCTGGAGGCGCTGACCGAGGAAATGCTCCGTGATAAGCGTGTGATCTTATACGGCGAAGACGTAGCCGAGCACGGCGGTGCGTTTGCCGCTAACAGTGGTTTGCTGGAGATATTCGGGCGACAGCGTGTTTTCAACGCTCCTATATCCGAGGCGGCTATTTGTGGTTCGGCGGTGGGAATGGCCATGACCGGTATGCGACCGGTAGTGGAGTTGATGTACATCGACTTTATTCTCATGAGTATGGATCAGTTGGGCAACCAGGCGGCTAAGAACAAGTATATGTTCGGCGGCAAAGCTACCATTCCAATGGTCTGCCGAACCACCATCGGCGGCGGCAAAGGATACGCCGGGCAACATTCACAGTCGCTTGAGGCCATCGCCACACATTTGCCCGGTTTGAAGGTCGTCACCGCCTCTACCCCAGGCGATGCCAAGGGACTGCTCAAAGCTGCAATTCGCGATGACAATCCGGTTATTTTTATCGAACACCAGTTGCTCTACGGTGATCGCGGTGAAGTGCCTGTCGGCGAGCATATTATTCCGTTAGGCCAAGCGGCTGTCCGCCGGGAAGGAACAGACATAACGCTGATCGCATATTCTTACATGGCCAAGGTTGCGTGTCAGGCGGCAGAAATGCTGGCAGACAGAAACATATCGGCTGAAGTGATCGATCTGAGAAGTCTTATACCATTAGATGTCGATACTATTATTAACTCAGTAAAGAAAACCAATTATGCCGTGGTGGTCTCCCAGGCGCCAGGTATCGGCTGCTTCGGAGAGCACGTTATCAATAAAATCCAAAAGGATGCCTTTGACTGGCTTGACGGGCCTATAGAGTTGATCGCTTCTTGTGATTGCCCGCCGCCTATGGCACCAACGCTGGAGAAGGCGTTTATGCCCAATGCAGAAAAGGTCTGTGAGCGGGTGATGGCAATACTCGGAAAAAATTAATACTCAATTGGCGATTATAAATAACCATCAAGGATATATATTTATGGCTACGGAAGTTAAAATTCCAGTCCCGGACCAGACCACTGAAGAAGTACGGATCGTTAAATGGAAGAAATCGCTGGGTGAGACGGTTGAGGCGGGCGAAGTGGTCCTGGAAGTGGAGACAGACAAATCGATAATAGAGATTGACGCAGTAGCCGGTGGGGTGCTACTGAAGCAATTGTTCATGGAAGATGATATGGTGCCGGTAGGCGAAACAGTGGGAATGATCGGCCCGGGCGGTAGCGAAATCGAGACCGCCAGCGTGGGAAAAACAGCACATGGCGATGCTGCCCCTGGTACGGTCCCGACTGCAAGGCCAACCGAACCATCCGCCGGTCATGTTAAGGTATCTCCAATCGCTGAAAAGGTAGCGGCCAAGTTGGGCATGGATCCTGGTCTGATCAGAGGCAGCGGTCCCGGCGGTAAAATAATACGTAAAGACGTGGAGCAGTTTGCCGCTGAGAAAGAAGCGGTTCCAGCCAGCACAACAGCAGTGGCAGCAAGTGGACGTATTCTTGCTTCACCCAACGCCAAACGACTGGCCCGAGAGTTGGATGTCGATCTGCATGAGGTTTCCGGCAGTGGTCCCGATGGCAGGATATTAGGCACAGACGTGGAAAAATACGCCTTCACCGCCCCGGATCGCCTGCCTAAGACGGTGCCGGCAGCAACGGCTGGGCCAGCAGCAGGTCAGGGGCAGGTGGGGTCGGTGGTTAAGCTGAGCAAGATGCGTCGGGCGATCGGTTTGAACCTGCAGAGAAGTTTCCGGGATACCCCGCATTTCAATGTCACGATGTCGATTGATATGACCAATGCCATGCAGGTGCGCAGCCGATTAAATGAGGGTAAGGATAAATCTCAGCGTGTCTCCGTAAACGATTTGGTGGTTAAGGCTTGCGCCCGCGCCCTGAAACAGTATCCGGTGGTTAACAGCCGATTCGAGGAGGACAGGATTAACTACCTGGCGGATATTAACATAGGCGTAGCCACGGCCGTAGAAGCGGGTTTGGTGGTACCTGTACTGACCAACGCCGATAGGCGAGATTGGGACAATCTGTCGCTGGAAACTAAACGGTTGGCGCAGGAGGCACGTAATGGTAAGATTATCGGAGCCGGCAAAGGCACGTTTACCGTATCCAACTTAGGTATGTTTGGCGTTGATGAGTTTACGGCAATTATTAATCCGCCGGAAAGCGCTATCCTGGCAGTTGGTGCGATAAAGAATACGGTTGTAGATATCGGCGGCGGAATTGGGCTGCGGCCTATGATGAAAGTCACCCTCTGCAGCGACCATCGCACTATTGACGGCACGATAGCGGCACAGTTTCTTAAGTGCGTCAAAGAATACCTGGAACAACAAGTTGCTTAATTTGGTCGTGCAAATAAAACTGAGTCTCGAAATGACAATGAGCAAAATTTATGATATATGCTATTAGGAAATTCACAGAAGTGGAGGTGTTACGATGAGTAAGAAAATAGAAGCTACTTGTCTGCCGGTTATAAGCAAAGCTCGTTCTAAGTCGCCGGTAATCGGTGTTTTTTCGCCGTGCGATCCGCGGATCGATCAAGAAAGTCGCCAGCGTGCGATCAATATCATCAAGATGACAGCCGATGCCATCAGCGGCGCGGTGGTGCTGCCTGATCAGACACCGGTGCCGGTTGTTTATTCTTCCGTCCTGATCGACAGTGAATCGCAGGCGGATATTGTGGCTGAGCAATTGCGAAAAGCCGGGGTGGACATTCTGGTGTGTACTCCCGATACGTGGGCGTTTCCGCAACTGACCACAATTTCTCTTTTGCAACAGTTTCCTAACAATACTCCCCTAAACATAACCTGCGGCAACAGCGGTCCCAAACCTGGCGTTGTCTATGCTCATGCGCTTAACGGGGCTATAGCCCAATACGGCAGACTGTCCACCCTGAACGTAGGCACATGGCCGGATACCGGCCTGAATCCCGAAATGACTGCCGAAACGGCGACAAACCTTATCAACTGGTGTTACGCAGCCGTAGCGACGGTGGCTCTGCGTGGTCGGCGTGTGATGATATTCGGTCATGACTCGATGGGAATGGAAACGGCGCTGGCGCATATCATTCCCACCCGTAATACCTTCGGACTGGAGATTACCCGCCTGGATATGAAGCTGCTGTCCGATATGCTGAGCAAAAAGGCATACGATCAAAAAGAGCTTAAGGAACTGCGGGCCTGGATCGACAAGCACGTAGGTAAAAGGCTTGTGTTAAAAAGCGAGGCGGACAGCGAACGATTTAACATTTCGTTGGCGATGTACCTGATTAATCGTGACCTTATGTCTGATTTGAACGCAGTAGGCGGCGGTTTTATGAGTCAACTGGAATGGGGCAGTGATCCGCGAGGTCTGCCTTTGCCGGTGGCCGACTGTATGGAATCGCTTTTTAACAGCACGTTCGATCACAATGGTCCGAAGGCTCCCCAGCCATACGCTACGGAAGCTGACGTCCAGGGGCTGCTGACAATGTTGTTTATGACCTATCTGAGCGGCGGTAATCCGCCATTGTTTATGGATTTCCGCAAAGTATGGGAGCCATGGGAAATCAAACAGTTAGCCAAGAAAACAGGCGTGAAGAATCTGCCGCAAAAGGCAGACTGGATCACCAGAGGACTGGTTGACGGCAATAACTCCGGCAGCGCATCGTTCGACTGGGCCGGCAAACCGGGCGAGAGTGTCAAACAGATAATGAGCCGGGTACGTATGCCGCTGGCCGATCCGGGTTATTTCCCAGGCGGCGGCAATTCGGTAACATTTATGACGCCGGTCGGCATAAAAGGTATCGCCGGCAGAATGACCTACAGCGCTGCTACTGGAAAATTCAATCTGATCTGGGATGAGGCTTCCACAACCACCGTGCCCAAGGAACTGGAAACGGCCATGTGCAATCTCACCAGTCCGGATTGGCCCCATACTTTCGTTGTCCCCAAATATGCCAGTATGATCGAATATAAGCAGTACGCCCCGGCCAACCACTTCCATATGACCTGGAACCTGGCGGTCGCCCGCCTGCAGCACTGGATGGACCTGTCCGGCGTAGTAAGCGTTACGCCGTGGAACGCCAGGCCAACATTCGTCGAAGGGGCAGATCGTCCTCAGCCACTGCTTCATTTGATTAACAGCGGCGGTAATACATGATACTATAGTGTACAACGACACACCCAAATATTCTTATCGGCACTAACAGGAAATATGACAATGGCTGATAGTAAACAATACATTGCTGTCGATCTCGGAGCGGAAAGCGGCCGAGTCATGCTTGCCACGCTTACAGCCGAAAACCTCAACTTGTTCGAGGTTCATCGCTTTGCCAACAGTCCGCTGGAACAGGACGGATCGATCCGCTGGAACTTTCCCAAGCTGATGACCGAAATCAAGACCGGAATCGGTCTGGCGGTAAAACAAAGCGACGGCAACGTGGCGGGAATTGGCATCGATAGCTGGGGCGTGGATTTCGGTCTCATCGACAAAAACGGCTCACTGATCGAAAACCCCTACCATTATCGAGACGGTCGCACTAACGGCATACTGGAGAAAGCCTTCGAGCTTATGCCCAAAAGGGATATTTACGCCCACACCGGCATCCAGTTTATGCAGATAAATTCCGTTTATCAGTTGTTGGTGATGCGTTTGGCAAATTCACCCAGTCTGGCACGTGCCAGGAATTTGATCTTCACCGCGGATCTGGTCGCATATCATCTGTGCGGCAAAATTTTCAGTGAATACACCCTGGCCAGTACCTCACAACTGTTGGATATGAAAACAGGGCGATGGTCCCGGGCGGTTTTTGACAAGCTCAATCTGCCGTTGGGAATCATGCCTGAGATTGTCCAGCCCTGTACAGTAGTCGGGCAACTGACAAACGATCTGTCCGGAGAACTTGGATGCGATGCGATTCCGGTTATCGCGGTCGGCTCCCACGATACGGCCTGTGCGGTAGTCGGCGTTCCTGTCGCGAGCAACAGCAACAACTGGGCGTATATCTCAAGTGGAACATGGAGCCTGATGGGACTGGAAATACCCAAAGCAATAATAAACGACAAGACATTCGAATATGAGTTTACCAACGAGGGCGGCGTAAATAACACGATCCGACTGCTGAAAAACCTGATGGGAATGTGGCTGGTTCAGGAATGTCGTCGCGAATGGCTCAAACACGGCGATGAGCTGTCTTACGGCGAACTGACCGAGATGGCACAACAATCCGAACCGTTTGTCGCAAAAATCAATATCGATTATAATGAGTTTCTCGCGCCGGGGGAGATGCCGGCGAAAATCAATCGTTATCTGAAACAAACCGGTCAGAAAACCATCGACGAAAAAGGTCAGATGATTCGGGCAGTTCTGGAAAGCTTGGCGTTCAAGTACCGTTGGGTTCTTAATAAACTCGAAGAAATCAGGGGTCAAGAGGTGGATGTCCTGCATATCGTGGGCGGCGGCATACAAAATGAGCTGCTCTGCCAATTTGCCGCCAACGCCACCGGCAAAGAAGTGATCACCGGGCCGATTGAGGCCACGGCTTGCGGTAATATTATCATGCAGGCCAAAGCAACCGGACAAATAGCATCGCTAAGCCAAGGCAAAGAAATCATCCGTAATTCGTATCCGTTAAAAAAATACCTGCCTGCCAACCAGCAGACATGGGATACCGAATATAAAAAAATTACCTGGTGAAACAAGCAATGTAAGCCTTCACTGATGGAGAACATGGAGCACAAACTTAGCAGTTTCGACCCTGCCGAAAGAAGACAAGCTCTGCGGCGGCTATGGGAAAAAATGCAAGCAGGGCAAGTCACTCCCGCCCCGCCCTGCTCCGCAATAAACCTTCATTGTCATACGTTTTTCTCCTACAACAGCTACGGCTACTCACCGTGTGAATATGCCTGGCGGGCCTACAAGGCAGGGTTAGAAGTTGTCGGGATCGTGGATTTTGATGTCCTGGACGGACTGGACGAGTTCCTGGCAGCGGCTGCTTTGCTGAATCTCAAAGCTTGCGTCGGCATGGAAACCCGAGTTTATGTGCCCGAATTTGCCGACAAAGAAATCACCTCGCCCGGCGAACCGGGCATTACCTACCACATGGGCATGGGATTTCCGCAAGCCAGATTATCAGGAGATGCAGGGCAGTTTTTGGCGAACCTTCGTCAAACCGCTCAACAACGAAATATTAAGTTGATGAATCGTGTAAATGATTATCTGCAACCAGTAGAACTGGATTACGAAAACGATGTGCTGCCGCTTACCCCGGCCAGCAATGCTACCGAGCGTCATATATGCCTGGCATACGCCCGTAAAGCCCGGTCGGTTTTCCCAGACGATCGGAAATTGGTTGATTTCTGGTCTGGGAAACTGGGAGATTCTGTGCAGAAAAGCGATATGCCGGAAAGTCGCGATCTGCTCAACCTGATCCGAACTAAAACCATGAAACGCGGCGGATCAGGCTATGTCCAGCCAGACAAAGGCTCGTTTCCACGCATGGACCAGACGAATGAGTTTGTCCTTGCCGCCGGCGCTATTCCCACCCTCACATGGCTGGACGGTAC
This sequence comes from uncultured Pirellulales bacterium, assembly GCA_964537505.1. Taxonomy (GTDB): domain Bacteria; phylum Planctomycetota; class Phycisphaerae; order Sedimentisphaerales; family SM23-30; genus DAINBT01. The sequence continues at coordinate 39,756 of CAZICK010000020.1, read as the reverse complement.
CAGCCGGGGTGAACAGGAAATCGAAAAACTGCTGGAAATCGCCATGAGCAGTGGCGTGGGAGCTATTAATATCGTTCCCGATCGCAATTATACGCCGGGCGTAAAAGATGAAAAAGCAGAAAATCTTTTTTATGTCGTAGAGCTGGCCCAGAAATTACATCTGCCGGTGGTGGTCGGTACTGAAATGAACAGTCCCGGACAAAAATTCGTCGATGACTTTGCCAGCCGGGAACTATCGCGGCTGCTGCCGGTATTTCTCAAAGGCGCCCATATCGTATATGCCCATTCCATACTGCAACGTCAAGCACAATTGGGATACACCAGCGAATGGGCAATAAATCATTTTCCAGATACGGCCGCTAAAAACGACTTTTATGAAAAGATCGGAAAGACCGTTCAACCGACTCACGAAAAATACCTGGGTAAGTTTGACCAAAACAGCACCCCCACAGAGATACTTGACGAATTTCAAAAAGTGGTAAAATGACACTTACCTGCCAAGCTTAGTGCAAATGTGCCCGATACCGGTTAATACAGGAGTTTTTTTGATGGCAAACAACGAGATTCCCAAAACGCAAAATGCCGTTCAACTTATTGGTCCGGATAAATTGACATTGAACAGGACCAAAGAAGTTACCCTACCCGGAGCACATCAGATTCTTTGCCGGGTGGAAGCGGTAGGTCTGTGTTTTTCCGACCTGAAACTTCTCAAACAGTTTTCCAGCCATGTCCGCAAAGGTGATATCGTCTCCGGCATCGAACCGGAGATTCTCAAAACGATACCCAGCTATGTGCCGGGCAAAAACCCCACCGTCCCCGGCCATGAAGCAGTCGTCAGGGTTTGTGCGGTTGGAGAAGGTGTTGACAGCGTAAGCGTCGGCAAACGTTATCTAGTGCAGACCGATTACCGCTGGCTGGCCACCGCCAGTTCCAATGCGTCTTTGGGATACAACTTCGAAGGCGCTCTGCAGGAATATGTGTTAATGGATGAGAGAGTCATTACCTCGCCGCAAGGCGAGTTACTTTTAATCGACGCATCTGAAGAGCTTTCCGCCGCCTCTATCGGGCTGGTCGAACCGTGGGCCTGTGTGGAAGATGCCTATGCCGTAAAGGAAGGCATCGGACTAAAACCAAAAAGTAAAATGCTGGTAGTGGCTGAATTCAAATTCGACTCGGCTGTTTTGAAAAAGTTTCTGGCGAACAAATACAGCAAAATAGGTAGCGTAGCCTGGGTGTTTGCACAAAAACCAAAAAGTGAAACAGATATCCCAGTTATAAAAAAGAAAAATATAGACGACCTTTCTGACGGCAGTTTTGATGATATTCTCTATTTCGGAGCCAACCCCGAAACGTTGGAATCTTTGTTCGCAAAACTGGCTCCGCAAGGGTTTTTGAACATTATATTATGCGGCGGCAAATTGGATCGTAACGTTGTTACCCCTGTCGGCCGGGTGCACTACGGCGGTATTCGCATAATCGGCACTACAACCTCGGACCCGGCAGATGCCACAGGTCGCATTCCACGCAACGGCGAAATCCGCAAGGGCGACAAAATTAACGTTATCGGCGCCGGCGGTCCGATGGGCATGATGCACGTAATAAGAAATATTTGCCAGGGCGTGGAAGATGTAACTGTCTGGGCGGGCGATCTTGATGAGCAGCGTCTGACTACACTGAATAAAATTGCCAAGCCGCTGGCACAAAAAAATAATATCAATTATCGGCCATATAACCCATTAAAGGACCGGCCTAACGAGGAGATCAGCTATGCGGTACTGATGGTGCCGCAAGCCAGGCTTATCGCCGATACTGTCAACATTGCTGCCAACGGCGCCATTATAAACATTTTCGCCGGCATACCGGCTGGTGACACCTGCCAAATAGATCTGCAACGCTATATTGAAAAACAAATGTATTTTATAGGTACCAGTGGTTCCACGCTGGACGACATGAAAATGGTTCTGCAAAAGGTGGAATCCGGTAAGCTTAACACCAATCTTTCTGTAGCGGCCGTTTGCGGTCTCGATGGGGCCGTCGAGGGCATCCGAGCAGTCGAAAGCCAACAGATTCCCGGTAAAATAATTGTCTATCCGAGCTGTAAAAAATTGGGCCTGACTACTCTGGACAAACTGGCTCAACAGCTTCCCGAAGTTGGGAATTGTCTTTCCGGTGGTTTTTGGAATCGAGACGCCGAAAAGAAGCTTCTTGAAATTTCGAACAGGTAAAAGGATGGATTTCGCTTACGCGGCTATATTTATCGCACTTTTTTCTTGTATGTCGCTTATGCGCGAGGCTAAGAAAGGATTTCTTGTAAATAATGAATAAAACACTAAAAGATCTTATCAGGATTTCAAACGTCACCGGCATGGATAGTACTCTGATTCAGGGTGGCGGTGGTAACACCTCAGCAAAAACCGCCGACGGGAAATATATGTATATCAAGACCAGCGGTACAACTCTCAAAGAGATGACCACCGACAAGGGCTGGCGACGCCTGAGAATGGATTCGGTCCTGAGCATACTTAAAGATAACTCGTTGAATCAGATGGACCCCGATCTGCGGGAAGACGAAATGGCCCGGCGTCTGCTTCTATCCTGCGATGACAATATGCCTTCGCACTTGCGTCCATCTATAGAAACTTATTTACATGCAATACTCGACCGATACGTTATTCATTTACATCCTCAGGCAGTCAGCGTTTATGTGAACGCCCGGAACGGTAAATCGCAAATAGAAAAACTGTTCAAAAACGAAAAGCTCCCGCCTTTATGGGTGCCATACACAGATTCAGGTTTTTTGCTGGCCCGCAAGATATACCGCCTGACAGCCGATTATCGCGAAACTTTCGGCCGTGATCCTGCCATACTATTTCTGGATAAGCACGGCTTGCTTGTCAGCGCCGCTACCGCCGATAGTGGATTGCGCCTGGTTCGTAAGGCTGTTCGTATCTGTAAAACCAAACTACCCCGCCAAAAAACAGTCAAAATCAAAACCATCGATCAAGTTGAAATCAATGCCGCCAAACTTGCCATCCGCGGCGCCATTTTTGCCGCAACCGGACAATATGCCACCGTCAGCCACAGTATGAACAATACCATTGCCACCTTCCTGGCCCGAAAAGATGCTGCCAAGTTACTGGCGGCCGGGCCTTTGTCGGCAGGCGAAATGATATACGCCAACGGACCGGCTATGTGGCTGGACAAGTACGACCATGACACCATCGTCAACAAATTCAAAAAACAACTTGCCGAAGACCGCACTCCTGCAGCGTTTGTAATCAAAAAGTTGGGACTTTTCGTAGTAGGCAATCCAAGAACCACTGGGACCATCGAAAATATCGTTATCGGTTCTATGTTCATCCGTAGTAATGCCATTCGTTTGGGCGGTCTCAGAACTCTGACCAAACGTGAACAGGATTTCATCAACAAATGGGAGGCACAAAGCTATCAGCGGCAACTCACCGCCGACGCTCTGGCAGGAGATCTCAAAAATCGCGTTGCCATAGTTACAGGTGCTGGCAGCGGACTGGGTCGAAGCATAGCTGTCGGGCTGGCACGAGCCGGCGCTATGGTAGGTGTTTTCGATATCGACACCAAAACCGCCGACCAAACAGTTTCCATCATAAAAAAAGAATTGCCCCACGCTTGTGCCATAACAGTTTACTGTAACGTAACCGATGAAACCTGCATTGACGATGCATTCGACGCATTACTTACCAAATGGGGCGGGGCAGATGTCCTGGTAAACGCCGCCGGGGTCGCTCCGGCATATCCGCTGGTGGACCTGCCGGTGGATAAATGGCGGTTTGCCCTGGAGGTTAACCTGACCGGATATTTTCTTATGGCCAGGGCCGCAGCCAGAATTATGATCCGACAAAAAATGGGAGGCAGTATTATTAATATCAGCTCCAAAACCGGTATCGAAGCCAGCAAAGACAACACTCCATATAACGCTACCAAAGCCGCCGAGCTGCACATGGCTCGCGGCTGGGCTATAGAGCTGGGCCAACACAATATACGGGTTAACTCGGTTTGTCCCGGCAATGTCTTCGAAGGTTCACAAATCTGGAATCCGCAATACATAAAAGCATGTGCCAGGAAGTACGGCATAAACCCCGATGAAGTCATCCCCTATTACATCAATAAGACTATACTAAAACGTGAAATCAAGGGTCAGGACGTTGCCGATGCCGTCGTTTTTCTGGCATCCGATAAAGCCCGCATGATAACCGCCCAAACACTCGTTGCAGACGCCGGCCAGGCAATTGTTCGATAGTACTTATCCGGGAATGACGGAGAATAATACCCCGACCCCGTCACTGTCACTATTTTAGCGACTCGCGAACCATATCAGCAATTTCTTCTATGCGACCGGGTTGATATTTGCCTTGTGGGGCATGCTGTATGATACCGTCGCCAGAGTTGCGTGGAATGATATGGAAGTGAACATGATCGATTAATTGCCCGGCGCTGCGACCATTGTTATTCAAAACGTTATAACCATCGGCTCCGACAGCCCCAACGATGGCACGGGCCAATGGGCCTATGTGCTGCGCCACAGCCGAAACTATCGAAGAAGAACACTGGTCCAGCAGAGAACAGTGGACTTTGGGAACCAATAAGGAATGCCCCTCGCTCCAGGGGTTGATGTCGAGAAAAGCCAGAACCTGATCATTCTCGAAAAGTTTTGTGCAAGGAATCCTACCATCGACAATCTGACAAAATATGCATTCATCAGCCACCACAGAAACCCTCTGATAAAGTACCGAATCTCAAAGTGGATTAGACGTATCGTTATGATGAGTGTACAAACCCAAGCTCAGCAACCCTGGAGACATCAGGTGCTTTAGGGCTTATTCGTTTTTGTTCTGGGAGTCTTCGTCTTTACTCACATCTTCGCCTTCGCTTATTTCGGAAGCAGTTTCTTCCTGTCCTTGTCATGAAGGCTCCTTTTGGTCCACAGACTCTTCATCAGTAGCGGGCTGATCCTGCTCATTCATCACCGTCGTTTTCTCGGCAGGCGTCTGGTCACCGGATTCGGTAGAAAGCTGCTGGGGTGTTTCGATGGAAGTCTGTTCGGTGACATCAACGACAGGTTGCTCGGCCGGGGCAGCGGTTCTAACAGAAGAGGTCACAGCTTCGCCCACCAGTTGCAACATAGCCAACTGGCCATTATCACCTATGCGTCGCAGAGGCAGTCGAATAATTCTGGTATAACCGCCATTACGTTCGGCAAAGCGTGGACCAATTTCCTCAAACAGTTTTTTTACAACCGTAGTTACTTTAACCGGTTCGCCATCCTCAACTTCACAAATATTCCGGTCCTGCAAAAGTGCTATCGCCCTGCGCCTGGCATGAAGTGAGCCGTCCCTAGCCAACGTAACAAGCTTTTCCGCAAACGGGCGAACAAACTTAGCTTTTTCAATCGTGGTGGAGATTGTCCCGTGCTCAAATAATGACGCCGCCAAATTACGCCGCAGCGCCCTGCGGTGCGCCCCGGTGCGCCCCAAATGCCTGCCTGAAACCTGATGTCGCATATTTCATTCCTTCGTCTATATTACAACACGTTACCAGTTATTTTTCACCAAATTCTATATCGAGCCCCAAGTCCTCCAGTTTGCGTCTTACCTCTCGCAAGCTGGTTTTTCCAAAACTACGCAGAGCCAGCAAATCACTCTCAGTCATAGCTGCCAATTGACCAACACTTTCGATTTTGGCCATTTCCAGGCAGTTACAAGCCCGTACAGACAAGTTCAATTCAGAGATGGGCATAGCAAGCTTTCGCTCCCGTTCTTCGTCAATATCGGATTCAATCTCTTCAGCCTCTTCAGGAACCTGGCTGGTAAGTTCCTTGCCCAACTCAAAGTAATTTACAAAAGGTACAAGATGTTTGCGTAATATTTTGGCCGACTCCACCAAAGCCATTTCCGGTCCGATGGTACCGTCGGTCCAGATTTCCATGATTAACCGATCATAGTTAATTTTCTGACCCACACGCGTCTCTTCAGTCTTATAACGAACACGCACCACCGGCGTAAAGATGGCGTCAACGGGAATAACACCGTACTCCCGCTCCGAGACATCCTCATCTTCTCCGGCAGGAACATACCCACGACCTTTTTGAACCGTCATTTCCATTGAAAACTCTACGTTTTCGGTCAAGGTAGCAATCACCTGGTTTACGTTAATAATGGTAATTGCAGGGTCCGCTTTGATATCGGCAGCGGTCACGATACCAGCTTTGTTCACGTCAATGCGCATGGTCTTTGGCTCATCGGATTCCCAATCCAGTTTCACCACCAAGGACTTGACATTAAGCACGATATCGGTCATGTCCTCGACCACACCCGGCAAAGAAGTAAATTCGTGACTGGCTCCCTTGATCTTAATGGAAGTTACAGCGCTTCCCTCTAGAGAAGACAACAAAATTCTGCGTAAGCTGTTACCTACGGTCGTGCCAAAACCGCGTTCAAAGGGTTCGATATAAACCCTGCCGTAAGTTGCCGTGGACACCCCGGTATCCAATTCAACCCTTGTGGGTAACTCAAGTCCGCGCCACCTGATTCGCATTTTTCGGCCTCCAAAGCCACCGCAACCACCATCAGTTATATCTCTCTCAGGCGGCCACATTACCGCCAGAGGCCTGTCAAGAAGATATTACTTTCTCTTGATTACGGCTTAAGCAACGAATTCTTTGTTATACATTCCAGTTATCGGGCAGTACGAAACTACCTCGAGCAAAATTCCACAACCAACTGCTCTTCCACGGGAATCTGCACATCCTCACGACTCGGCAGAGCCACTACCACACCTTCCATAGTATTGGTATCGACCTGAAGCCAAGACTGCACTGGAGCTTCGCCCTCAGTGTCCAAATAGCTCTTGACCATTTTTTTGGTCCGCTCAGCCGTCTTAAGCGTGATCTTGTCGCCCTGATTGACAAGGCGACTGGGGACATCAACCTTGTGTCCGTTAATGTGCACGTGTCCGTGAGCAATCAACTGCCGGGCTTGTCGCCGTGACGGAGCGAAGTTCATCTTGTAGATGACGTTATCCAACCGCCTCTCCAACATCCCTAACAATGCTTCGCCGGTATTACAGTGCATCCGCTCCGCCTTGGAAAAGTAAATGCTAAGCTGCTTTTCCATGATATCATAATATCGCTTCATCTTCTGCTTCTCGCGAAGATGAACGCCATAGTCACTGGTTCGCCCACGACGCCATGAACTCATGCCAGGAGGCTTGTTGCGGTTTTGTTTCTCAATCGGGCACTTGGCAGTATCACAGCGAAGTCCCTTCAAAAACAGCTTTACACCTTCGCGCCGGCACATCCGACAAACTGATCCTAAAGTTCTACCCATAGGTTTTATATAGCTCCTACAGTTTATTATGAATTCAAATTCCTTTTGTGTTACCGCGTCAGGTTACACCCTTCTTCTTTTTTTCGGACGACATCCATTATGCGGCAAAGGCGTAACATCCTCTATGGATGATATCCTCATGCCTGCCGACTGAAGAGCTGTGATAGCAGACTCACGTCCGGATCCGGCTCCTTTAACACGAACCTCCAATTCGACAACACCATACTTCTTGGCGGTGTGGGCACATTTTTCCGCCGCCTGCTGAGCGGCGAAGGGAGTACTCTTTCGCGATCCCTTAAAGCCGATAGTGCCGGCGGAGTCCCAACACAGCGTATCACCATTAACATCCGTTATAGTTACCATGGTGTTGTTGAAAGAGGCCTTAATATGAACAATAGCCTTGCCCACATGGCGTCGTACTCTTTTTTTTGAAGACTTTTTGACCATTTTAACGTTTTTGTCTCCGTTATTGTTTGTTTATAATAAACACGCCTTTAGCCGTGCATTTCCTTAACACCCTTCTTGCCGGCAACTGTCTTGCGCGGTCCTTTACGCGTTCGGGCATTACTTCGCGTATTTTGCCCACGAACAGGCAGTCCTCTTCGATGACGCAGGCCGCGATAACTGGCAATATCTTTCAGACGCCCAATATTCTGACTAACCTGACGGCGAAGTTGCCCCTCGATCACATAGTTACGGTCGAGTATAGTACTAATACGACTGAGTTCGTCATCTGTCAATTCCTTGGCTCGAACAGTCTCGCCAATTTGTGCTTCTTTGAGTATCTGCTTCGACAAATAGGGACCAATACCATGGATATAGGTCAGCGCAACCCATACCTGCTTGTCATTGGGCACATCAATACCAGCAATACGCGGCATAATAAAACCTCGCTACTTACCTTGACGTTGTTTGTGACGGGGATTAGACGAACAGATCACCCTGACAATCCCCTTCCGTTTGATAATCTTACAATTCTCACAAATTCTTTTTACTGAACTACGCACCTTCATAATAACACCTGTCTGATATCTACTTTCGCAGCACTATGCGTCCTCGCGACAGATCGTACGGACTGACCTCGACCGTCACCGTATCGCCTGGTAGAATCCTGATAAAATTCATTCTCATCTTACCTGAAACATGGGCAAGAACTTCATGACCATTCTCCAACGACACTTTGAACATAGCATTGGGTAATGCTTCAAGCACCGTCGCATCTACTTTAATGGCATTGCTTTTGCCCATACACAACCCTAAAACACAGTCGATTCTCGGCATTATCCCATTCGTCTTAATCCAGGCTTGTCAACACCTCAGCACCGCCATCAGTGATGGCCACCGTATGCTCAAAGTGCGCCGACGGCTTACCGTCGGCGGTAACCACCGTCCAGCCGTCATGAAGCACTTGCGTATGACAAGTGCCGAGATTGATCATCGGCTCAATTGCCAAAATCATACCCTTTCGCAGGAGCAAATCATTTTTCAACAATTCCCTACTGACAAAATTGGGCAGCTTGGGATCTTCATGCATCTTTCGGCCAATCCCATGCCCTACATATTCTCTGACTACGCTGAAGCCAGCCCCTTCGGCATGTTCCTGCATCATTCGGGCCACTTCGCTCCAATATCGGCCGGGCCGAGCTTCGTTAACCGCAATTTCCAATGTCTCGCGGGTAACCTGCACCAACTTCCGCACTTCCAGAGCAACCTGACCCACCATAACGGTCACTGCCGAATCGCCGCAATATCCATTCAACTTTACACCGCAGTCTATGCTGACGACATCCCCGGAACACAATTTTCTCTCGCCTGGAATACCATGCACCACTTGTTCGTTAATACTGGTACATATACTCGCAGGAAAATCTTCTCCTGCCTGAGGGTTTGGCACGCCTTTAAACAAGGCGACCGCCCCAGCTTGCGATATAATTTCGTCACTTATCCGGGCCAACTGTCCCGTGGTCGTGCCCACGGTAACATCTTCCTGCAATTGTTTCAGAATCCGAGCAACTATTTTCCCAGCCGCTCGAATCAACTCTATTTCATTTTTGCTGCGTATCGCGACAGCCATTATCAGGCGGTCTCCGCTGCTTTATCCATTACTTCGCACAGCGACATGGTCACCTGTTCAATATCCAGGTTACCATCAATCCGCCGCAGATTTCCCTTGGTTCCGTAATACTCCACCAATGGTGCAGTTTGATCGTGGTAGGTCTTGATTCGGGTACGAACCACTTTCGGAGTATCGTCAGGCCGCTGGAGTAGTTCGCCACACCCACCGTCACACATATTCTCCGTCTTGGGAGCATTGAATATCACATGATAGGCAGCGCCGCATTTCGGACAACTGCGCCGACCTGTAATTCTTTGTTCGAGCCTGTCATCATCGACTTCCAAACTCAAAACCAGATCAACCTCCCGTCCGGTCGCTGCCAGAGCAGCATCCAATTCCATGGCCTGACCGATCGTTCGAGGGAATCCATCCAGAACAAACCCTTCATCAGAACTGACACTTTTCATTTCATTTATCATCATTGCAACGATCAGATCGTCCGGCACCAACTCCCCCTTGTCCATATAAGACTGGGCTTTTTGTCCAAGATCAGTATCTTCTTTCCGATGGCGACGCAAAATATCACCGCTGGAAAGATGCTTCAGACCATAATCATCCACCATCACCTTGCACTGAGTGCCTTTGCCTGCTCCGGGAGGTCCAAGAAATACAGCAATCATCCTCGCGATCCTTTAATTCTACCGCCATCCATGAACCCGGCATAGTTACGCATAAGAAGATTACTTTCGATCCTCTGTACCAAATCAAGCGAAACCGAAACCACAATCAGCAAACCAGTTCCACCAAGGAACTGGGCAACCGTAAAAGGAATCTCCAACCAGAGCATAACCAATGTAGGCACCACGGCAATAAGAGCCAGGAAGGCCGCGCCAACATAGGTGATTCGCGTCATAACTCGCTCGAGATACTCGGCAGTCCGACGGCCGGGTCGCAGCCCGGGGATAAAGCTGCCGTAATCACGCAGATTGGTAGCCATCTCCTTGGGTTGAAATTGAACCGTAGTCCAGAAATAAGCAAAGAAAAATATCAAAACAATATAAACAAGGTTATACACAAAAGAATCGTATCCAAAAGCCGAATTCAGCGCAGCCATGAAAGCACTCTCACTCAAAAACTTCAGCTTCATCAGGTTCCCAATGAGAATTGGTGGAACTTGCATTAAGGTGACCGCAAAAATGATCGGCATCACACCGCCGTGATTAACACGCAAAGGCAAATACTGGCGCTGACCGCCATAAACACGCCGGCCACGGGTCATCTTGGCCTGTTGAATGGGTATGCGACGCTGACCCTGCGTGATCAAAATGGCGCCGGCGACCACACCCAGAAAAGCAAGAACCAGAAAGATAAGCTTGGCAGGACCAATATCGCTGGCCGGTGCGTCAATCGAGAAATTCGTCATTGAAACCACCTGCCCGACAGCCCAGGGCATACGAGCGACAATGCCGGCCATAATAATCAAACTGATACCGTTACCGATACCATATTCATCAATCTGTTCGCCGAGCCACATTAGAAAAATAGTGCCGGCGGTCATGGCCGCCACGCCCATCAGAAAGAACGTGTACCAATGTTCCTTATACACTTCATCATACACAAACCCCATACCTTTCATCCAGGCCATCATAACGGCAGACTGGATCAGGCACAAAAGCACGGTGGCATATCGCGTATATTCGTGTATCTTCTTCCTGCCAACCTCACCTTCCTTATGCAGCTTTTCCAGGGCAGGAACAACCGTAATTAACAACTGGAAGATAATCGAAGCGGAAATATACGGCATGATACCCAAACCAAAAAGACTGCTCTGACGCAAGCTTCCGCCGGTAAACATCTGTAAATAATCCGCCACCCGCCCAAACGGAGAATCAGAATCCTTTGACATCAACGCTGCCATACTGTCCTGGTCAATACCGGGCAGCGGCACATGAAAACCAACACGATATATACAAAGCATCACTACGGTAAAAATAATCTTATTTCGCAACTCCGGAATCTTAAAAATATTTAATATAGTGCCAAGCATTATTACCACACGCTAAATAACAATATCTATTTACTGACTAATTCCACTTCTCCGCCCGCACTGGTGATCTTTTGTTCGGCACTACGGCTGAACTTATCGGCAACCACCGTCAGCTTACGGTTGAGTTGACCATCACCAAGAATCTTGAGCGGCAACTCGTCGCTCCGGATCAAACCGGCGTCACTTAACACCACGGCGTCGATCCGACTACCCTCAGAAAAACCGTCCAACTGCGAAACATTTATGATCGAATAACGGTGAGCAAAATTAACGTTATTGAAACCTCGTTTGGGCAAACGCCGGAACAAAGGCATCTGGCCTCCTTCACGGGCAATCGTAGGCAGTTTGCCAGACCGCGATAATTGGCCCTTAGTTCCCCTTCCGCAGGTCTTGCCCAGACCGCTTCCACGACCTCGGCCCACACGCTGACGCGCCTTACTTTTGCCGACCAACGCTGTAATCTCATGACTCATCATGGTAGTCGCATTCCTTTATATTTCCTTTTGAGTTCGCAACTTCTCGTCCTGAGCCTGTCAAAGGTTACTTACACCTTTACCGCCACGCCACGGAGATCTTCAACCTGCTCACGATTGTATAGCGACTTTAGAGCATTCATCGTAGCCTTCACCACATTTTTGGGACTGGTGCTGCCGTACACCTTGGTCAGCACATCATGAACACCTGCTAGTTCCAGTACCGCTCTGGCCGAAGCACCGGCAATTACCCCGGTACCCCCACTAGCCGGCAACAACTGTACTTTCGTAGCGCCAAAACGCCCTACTACCGCGTGGGGTATCGTACTGCCAAAAAGACTCACCCGCACGGTACTCTTACGGGCTTCCTTGATAGACTTCTCGACAGCTGGAGGCACTTCATTAGCCTTGCCGTAACCGATTCCCACCTCACCGGCGCGATCACCCACCACCACCAAAGCGGCAAAGCTAAAACGTCTTCCGCCCTTTACCACAGTCGAACAGCGGTATATCTTTACCACCGCCTCGTCATAAGGGCTCTTATCCTCAAAATCTTGTTTCTTCGGTTTGAACTGAGCCACTACTATCTCCAAATAATTATGTTATATACACGCTACAAAACCAAACCAGCCTCTCGTGCGGCTTCAGCCAAGGCACGAATTCGACCGTGATACTTGTATCCGTTTCGATCAAAACACACCTGCCTGATACCAACATCCAAGGCTTTGCGAGCCAAGTCCTGACCCACCATAGCAGCCGCGCCAACATTACCATTATTAGTTTCTTCGCGAACATCTTTGCTCAGGGTGCTGGCAGCTACCAACGTAAATCCACTGTCGTCATCAATAATCTGAGCATATATATGTCTGAGCGAACGGAAAACCGTCAAACGCGGTCTATGACCATTGCCATAGACTTTCTTACGAATATGCCTCTTGCGCCTTACCCGTTGGGAAATCTTAAATTTCTGCTTATCCATTACCGCGCTCTTACTACCACTTAAAGGGCACTATCTGTTTTCTCTAAAAACATTCAGTTAACTACTAGTACTGGCAAATGCCTTACCAACTTTACGCCGGATAACCTCATCCGCATAGCGAATACCTTTGCCAAGGTAAGGCTCCGGCGGACGAGCCTGACGAATATTGGAGGCAAACTGGCCCACCGTATGCTTATCAGGACCGCTCACGCTAAAAACCGCCGGCGTGTCGTTACCACGGGCATTCGGCGTCTTAATATCTACATTAATCCCATCGGGAATAGGGATACTAGCCGGAGCTGCAAAGCCAAGACTCAAAACCAACTCTTTGCCCTGCACCTTAACTCCATAACCGGTACCATAAATCTCCAAATTCTTCCGAAAACCCTTAACGACACCTTCGATCATATTGGCGATTATGGCCCGTGTCGTACCATGCAGAGATCGATGTAATCGTCCGTCACCCGGCCTGTTTACCCGGATTTCAGCAGCGATGACATCATACTCGACTTTCATATCCGGATGAATATCAAAGGTCAAACTGGCCGAGGAACTGCTGATCTTGATCGACGAATCTTTCAACTCAACCTTGACCCCTGAAGGAACTTTTACAGGTTTTTTTCCAATACGACTCATAACTCAACCTTCAACTTCTATTAATATACCGTACAAAGCAGTTCACCGCCGATTTTTTGTTCTCGGCACTGCTGGTCGGTCAAAACACCCCGATTGGTACTGACAATAGCGACACCCAAACCACCTAACACCTTGGGCAGATCGTCAACTCTACAATAAACGCGACACGAAGGCTTGCTACGACGGCTAATAGTCTTAATGACCTTTTCTCCTAAAGGACCGTACTTCAAATGTACCACCAATTCGTCATGACTACCTGCCGAAATCCGATCATATCCGACAACATAACCCTGTTCCTGCAAAACCTTGACGATACTTTCGCAAACTCGCGAGGCTCTGACGTTTACTGTCGGGTGTTCCACTCTGACGGCATTGCGAATTCGTGTCAACATATCTGAAATTGGGTCACAATGACTCATTCTTAACTTACTCCCAGATCCAATTTGCCATTTATCATTTTACCAACTAGCCTTACGTACACCTGGAATCTTACCTTCGTTAGCCATGGTACGAAAACATATACGACAAATCTTAAACTTGCGGTACACCGCCCTGGGTCTGCCGCATATCTGACAGCGGGTATAAGCTCGCACCTTAAATTTCGGTTTACTTTCAGCCTTGATTCTGAGTGCTTTTGTTGCCATGCATATCCTCATTGGCCCTGATATGGGCTATTCTTCTATACTAATTTGCCTCACTCCGAAACGGCATACCAAACAATTTTAGCAATGCACGACCTTCATCATCGGTTTTGGCCGTGGTAACCATGGTAATGTTCATACCCTGCACACCAACTATTTTATCCGGATCAATTTCCGGGAATACCGCCTGTTCGGTCAGTCCCATATTATAATTGCCCTGCTTATCGAAACTCTTGGGATTCAAACCTCGGAAATCCCGGACCCTCGGAATGGCCAAACTCACCAATCGATCAAAAAATTCATACATTCGGGCGCCGCGAAGGGTAACCTTCAGACCAATCTCCATACCTTCACGAAGCTTGAAATTAGAAACACTAACATGAGCCTTGCAGACATAAGGTTTTTGGCCGGCAATCAGGGTCATATCCCTGATAGCGCCCTCCAGCAGTTTTTTGTCCTGAATCGCTCTGCCAACACCCATCGAAACTACAATTTTTTCAAGTCTGGGCACCTGCATACAATTACGGTACCCAAACTCCTCGGTCAGAGCCTGGATAATCTTTGATTTATATAATGCTTCCAGCCGCGTCATGTTTACCTTCCCTTACCTTTTAGAACGCCTTATCACATCAATAACACTGCCATCGGTGGCTGTTCGCTCTTTTTGTTCGTTTTCGCCAATGACAAACTTAACCCGACTTGGCCGATTTGTCTTGGGGCTGATCGGCAGCACATTGCTTATATGAATGGGCCGTTCCACCAACAATCGGCCACCTTGCGGATTACGCCGCGAAGGACGAACGTGCTTATGAACACGATTCACTCCTTCTATTACAACCCTTTGACGAACAGGATCAACACTCAAAATCTTGCCGCGTACACCACTGTCATCACCTGTAATCACTTCCACCGTATCGCCTTTTTTAACGTGTAAACCCATCTAAACCACCTCCGATGCCAATGAGACGATCTTCATAAAGTTCTTTTCTCTCAACTCCCGGGCCACCGCGCCAAAAATACGCGTACCTATCGGATTGCTGTTTTCGTCAATCAAAACACCGGCATTGCTGTCAAATCGCACATAACTGCCGTCCGGCCGGCGGGTGGGATACTTGGTACGAATAATAACGCAACGATGCACCTTCTTGTCGTCAAGAGTCAGAGAAGGCAGTGACTTCTTGATGGCAACCACCACCACGTCACCTACTCCCGCTATCCGTCGCGTAAATTTACCTCGGGCCGTGCTCCCTCCCAGCACTCTGACACACAAAGCCGTCTTGGCCCCCGTGTTGTCGGCAATATCAATTATCGTTTCCTGCTGTATCATTAACCATTCCTGTCCAATACTTATCTGATACATGGTGATCAGATCACAAAATTCCTCAAACACTTCCAAGAATGCGCACCAGGCGCCAACTCTTGCTCTTACTCAACTTGCGGCACTTGCAAATCTCCACCGTGTCACCGACTCCGGCCTGATTCCCCTCATCGTGTACATGGGCAACTGACCGCCGCTTTAACATCTTTCCGTACTTGGGATGCTTTGCCAGGTAGTCGAGCACCACCCGAATCGTCTTGTCCCCTGACTTTGAGGAAACAATACCTTTATGTAAAGTTGGAATTTTACGCGTTGTGGCCATCATTAGCAATCGATCCTTGTTTTAGTTGCGATTTCCTATCGGCTCTGAGAATCCTCTTGAGCTTGCCCTGTCAACTGACGTTCCCGTATCACGGTTTCGATCCTGGCTATGTCACGTTTTATCTTGGTAAGCAGACTCGGATCTTCGAGTTTTTCCGTAACCGCCTGGCCGCGAATATCAAACAGACGCCGCCGCAGACTCTCAAGCTCGCCTTCTAACTCGTCCGGATTCCATTCTCTTATTTCACTGGCTTTCATAACTGTCAATCTTACCTGTCACAAAACATTAGATTACATGCCAATCACTTATAAGTTTGCAACGTTAGTTTCTCATAAATCATTTAAATTCTATCCGGCATGATGACGTTTTACAAAACGACACCTGACCGGCATCTTATGCGCCACCCGAACCATCGCTTCCCTCGCCACATCTTCGGGAACACCGCCGATCTCATAAAGCATCGTGCCCGGCTTAACCTTAGCGGCCCAAAAAGCCGGCTCGCCTTTTCCCTTACCCATACGCGTCTCCAAAGGCTTACCGCTCACCGAACGATGCGGAAATATCCTTATATAAACTTTTCCTTCGCGATGCAGATAATGCGTCGCCGCCACTCGGCCGGCTTCTATCTGACGGCCGGAAATCTGTGACAGACCCAGCGACTGCAAACCAAACTCTCCAAAAGCCACAAAATTGCCTCGCGTAGCGTTGCCTGTGTTTTTGCCGCGCTGATACTTACGATACTTAACTCTTTTTGGCATTAAAGCCATAATTTAACCTCTTGTCTTCTTCGGTCCTGATTGCCTGCTTGTCGGTCCTGCCGGTCTTGCTGGTCTTGGCGCGGACGCTCCGGAGCCGACACTGGGACCGCTCGGTTCGGGTTCGTTAAACATCGACAGGAAAATCCACACCTTAATACCAATAGTTCCATAAGTCGTCACCGAAACCGCCAACCCGTAATCCACATTAGCCTGCAAAGTCTGCAGCGGAATGCTGCCCATAATTTGTTTCTCTGAACGGGCCAATTCCGCTCCGCCCAATCGACCACTACAGATAATCTTAACGCCCCGAGCGCCGTTGGCCATAGCCGCTTCACAGTGCTGTTTCATCACTCGTCGAAAAGCTGCTCGCCGCTTGAACTGCTCGGAAATCGCCTCAGCTACCAACTGAGCGTTAAGCTCAGGGCTTTTGACTTCCGTTACATTAACGGTAACTTTGCGATTGATCATATCTTCAATCGCTTCTTTTAACTTCTCAATCTCAGCCCCTTTAGGACCTATCACCAGTCCCGGCCGGGCCGTCTGGAGGTTCACCCGTACCTCGTCACGAGTCCTTTCAATATCAATCCCTCCGACAGCGGCATAAGGAGGACGTCGGTTCAGCCGATCATCTATAAACTTCCGAATTTGATAGTCTTCGATCAAAAAATCGCCAAAAGCCGCCTTCGGAGCAAACCATCGGCTTTTCCATCCGAGCGTTATTCCTGTCCGAAAACCAATTGGCGAAACTTTATGACCCATAAACTTCCTCAAATTTCTACCGCTTAGGGCATTATCTCCAAAAAAAACTACTCTAAATCAACGCTTACGTGAATATGACTGGCCAATCGGGTAAAAGGCACCGCTCGACCACGGTCTTTCGGACGCCACCGCCGGGTAGCCAGCCGTACGCCACCTTCATCCACACGAGCCTCGCATACATACAACAGCTCGATATCAACTTCCTGCTCATCCGCGTTAGCAATAGCGCTGCGCAGAACCTTGTCAACATATACCGCTGCACGCTTATTAGCAAACTTCAGCAAATCCAATGCGTCCTGAACGGCACAACCACGTATCAACTCCGCAACCAATCGGGCTTTACGCGGTGCTATTGGAGCATAAAGATGCGAAGCCGACCATATTTCCAAACTCTGCCGCTCTATCCCCAAAACCCCCGACAAGGCATCGACCTCCTGCTGCTTAGGCTGCGGACAGTAAAGACCCTGCTCCCAATTATTGATGGACGCGCGCAAATCTTTCATTCGAGCCTGGTATTTATCCGGCGGTAAATTATCCGGCACCAGTGCCTCCGCCAACTTATCCACGCTCATACCCATCGCTTTGCGATATCTTTTAAGCTTGCTGCCGCTTAACATTACTTCCTTCGTTTCCTGACTTCTCTTGAAAAACCTCTGTTATTTGCTCAGGCCGGATTTATCAGTCAAACCGGCTCCAGCCGTCATGATCACAACCTTACTACTTCTTCCTGCCGCCACTGTGACCACGGAACGTCCGCGTCGGGGAAAACTCACCCAACTTATGGCCAACCATATCTTCAGTAATATAAACCTTATTAAACATCTTACCGTTATGTACCATAAACGTATGTCCGACAAACTCCGGCACAACGGTGGATCTTCGCGCCCACGTCTTAATGGGATCACGACTGCCCTGCTCATCTTGTTTGAGCACCTTACCAAAGAGCTTCTCGTCCACAAAAGGTCCTTTTTTTAAAGATCGACCCATACCTGCACCTTTATCTTACAGCACCAATTGTCCATAACGTTTACTCTTACGCCGACGAATAATCCATTTATTCGAGCCTTTACGCGGGTTACGTGTTTTACCACCCTTGGCCAATACTCCAGTGGGAGAACACGGATGACGTCCACCGTTAGAACGCCCTTCGCCACCGCCCATAGGGTGAGCTACCGGATTCATAGCCTTGCCGCGAACATGCGGCTTTTTCCCCATGTGACGCTTGCGACCAGCTTTGCCGATCCGCACATGCTGATGATCCACATTACCGATCTGACCGATCGTAGCACGGCAAACCACAGGCGCCATTCTCATCTCACCGCTTGGAAGAATTATATGAGCCATCTTGCCGTCTTTGGCAGCCAGACGAGCCACCCCACCCGCCGAACGCACCATCTTGCCACCTTGCCCCGCGTTCATCTCGATATTATGCACTTCCAAACCAACAGGAATCGACCCCAAGGGCATACAATTGCCAGTCTTAGGCTCCACACTCACGCCGCTCTCGACCATCTCGCCCACCTGCAGACCCACCGGAGCAAGAATATAACGCTTCTCACCGTCGGCATAATGTAGCAAAGCTATGTGGCACGTACGATTGGGATCGTATTCGATTGCCGCAACCTTCGCCGGAATCCCATCCTTGTTACGCTTGAAATCAACCATACGATAAATCTTGCGGGCGCCTCCACCACGAAAACGAACCGTCACCTTACCACTGTGATTACGGCCGCCGTTTTTCTTGATACGCTTGACCAGCGACTTCTCAGGCTGGCTGCGCGTAACCTCAGCGTAATCGTTCACCGAAGCATTTCGTCTTCCTGGACTGGTCGGTTTATAAACACGAATACCCATTTTTTTACTTTCTGACTAAGGCGATCTAATTGCCTAGAACAAATCTATCCGATATTCCTCGTGCAACACCACTACCGCTTTTTTCCAATGCGCCGTAACGCCGCGTGTATGACCACGACGTCTCGGTTTACCTTTACGGTTCGACGTCCTTACATCCTTAACCTTAACATTGTATATCTTTTCGACAGCCTGCCTGATCTCAGCTTTGTTAGCATCGAGATGCACCTGAAAAGGATACGCATTAAAAACCTGCGCCTGATGCGCACCCTGCTCAGTAACCAACGGCCGAATTACTACCTGATATTTATCCACTTATCACTACCTCAACATCGCTTACTCATTGAAACTACTCAGTTTCCGCCCTCTGCCTCCGGGTCGCCGCCATCGCAAGACGTTATAATTTCTAACGCCCTGCGAGTAAACAACAGCTTACGACGACTACAAATATCACCCGCATTAAGCTGATCCACTTCCAAAGCATCAATACGAGGTATGTTACGCAACGATTTATAAACATTAACGTTACGATCTTCCACAGCCACCAGGCAACTTCGATCAATCTTCAGATTATTCAATATGGCGACAAAATTTTTGGTCTTAGGCTGATCAAACTCCAGTTTGTCGATCACTATAGCATCGTTACTTCGTAGTTTAGCCAAAATCGCCGAGTTACGTGCCATGCAACGCTGCTTCTTAGGCATCCGCTTACCGAAGTCGCGAATTCTCTTGGCAAAAGTCACACCGCCGCCTTTGCGAACGGCCGTACGTATGGCACCCATACGGGCACGACCCGTACCTTTTTGCCGATACAACTTACGGGTCGAACCGGCTACCATACCACGGTTCTTGGTCACAGCCGTACCCTGATGCTTATTCGCATGATACATGACCAGAGCCTGCTTCAGCAAAACAAAACGAACACGCCCGCCCAAAACAGCCTCATCGATCTGGATACGATCAACTTCCTGGCCTTCTCGATTGTAAACTGGTAAATCTATCATATTGCTCCGCCACTATGGCTTCATGCACTTTGGCGCACTATTGCCTGGTCTTAGCCGTTCGGATCATCACAAACCCATTGGCCGGACCAGGAACAGGCCCCTTAACCATCAACAGATTATTTCCCACATCAATATCTACAACACGCCGGTTACAGCTGGTACAGCGGACATGACCCATATGGCCACCCATCTTCTTGCCTTTTCGGATAGCGCGAGCCGTTCCGGCACTTCCGGAATTCGATCCGATACCCCCGGGATGGCGGTGCTTCCGTTCGCAACCACGACTGGCTGGCATACCCTTAAAACCGTGCCGCTTCATAACACCGGCAAAACCTTTACCCTTGCTAACGCCAACAACGTCAACGTAATTCACTCCTTCAAAAACTTCGACTGTGAGCTTATCGCCAACCTCATTTCCAGAAGCATCGTCAAGTCTCAACTCGCGAATAAAGCTCTTTACCACAGCATTGGCCTTCTTTGCATGGCCGATTTGAGGTTTCTTTTGCCGCGAACGCTTCACGTCACCGAAACCCAGTTGCATCGCAACATAACCATCGGTCTGCTCTGTCTTGATCTGCATAACCGTGCACGGACCCGCCTGAATAACCGTAACCGGTTCTATAACCCCACCGTCATTATAAAGCCGTGTCATGCCGATTTTTTTGCCCAAAAGCATCTTTGCCATTTCGTCAATACCTGCCCGTTCGTACGGGCCAATAAAAATCATCCGCCAAAGGCGGACCCACAAACCCAACTCGGCGGGGCTTGTTCGTTTGCTCACCTGAATTCATACAACAAAAAAAACGTGCCCATCTTAACATCAGCACGTCTTCAAAAACGCTAAACGCGTATCTTGATAAACACTCCCGCGGGAACCACCAAACGGTTCAAGGCCTCGACCGTACGGGGGTTGGCCTCACTAATATCGATAATCCGCTTATGCGTACGAATCTCGAATTGCTCACGCGATTTCTTGTCAATATGCGGCGACCTAAGTACCGTATATCGCTCTATACGGGTAGGCAATGGAACAGGTCCACTTACCTTGGCACTGGTACGCCGGGCTTGATCGACAATTTCACGCGCCGAGGCATCCAAAGCTCCGTGGTCGTACGCCTCCATGCGTATTCGTATCCTTTCCGTCTCCACCAAACCGGCTCCTGATCAATAATCTTTCCTATCCGAAACAATCAACTCTAATCTGTAAGAGCTTCCTGCCACTGATAGTTCCGTCAACATAGTCAATCTACAACAATAATTTACACAGGTCGCTCATAGTAGCAATTATGTCAACACAGTCAATATAAAAAATTTATAAAAATCAACTAAAGATTTCTGAAAGAACAAAAACCCCACCAACTGGGTATCCTTAAGGCGGGCTGCCCATCTCTTCCGTGGGATAACTTCAAATAGAACAACAACTTACACTACCGCGGCCCATCCTGGTTTTGCCGCTCGCTTTAGCTGAATTATGCATTTTAACCACTGTCGTATAATATGTCAATAGGTTGTTTCAATAACTTTTTGCGCCAGTTGCTCAGGCATTGGACTATACCGATCCGGTTCCATCGTATAGCTAGCCCGTCCTTGGCTGCTGCCACGCAAGTCTGAAGCATAACCAAACATCTCGCACAGAGGTACACAAGCATTGATAATCCTTATCTGACCCCGCTGTTCGGTCTTATGGATCACAGCACGTCTGCGAGTCAAATCACCCTGAACAGTACCATAAAATCGATCCGGGGTAACTACTTGCAGCTTCATTATCGGCTCCAGCAGAACCGGATGGGCTTTTTTGACCGCATCGACAAAGGCCATGCTTCCCGCCTGCTGAAAAGCCAGATCGGACGAATCCACCAAATGAAAGGAACCGTCAAGAAGGCTGATTTTTACATCAATAATCGGGTATCCTGCCAAAATACCTGTAGCAGCAGCCTGGCGAATACCGTCTATAGCCGATGGTATGTACTCTTTCGGCACCGCTCCACCGACAATCTTATCCTCAAAAACCAGATGCTCTTCCCCCGGTTCGGGCCGGTGCTGCTCAACACTAATGACTATATGCCCGTACTGTCCGCGACCACCGGTCTGCTTAATAAACTTGCCCACCCCCTCGGCCGAAGCCGATATAGTCTCCTTATAAGCAACTCGCGGACGACCCACCAGCACATCCACCTTCATGTCCCGAACCAATTTGTGCTGAAGAATCTCCAGATGCAGTTCGCCCATACCACTGATAATGGTCTGACCGGTCTCGGGGTCGTATTTGAACCAAAAAGTAGGGTCTTCCCGCTTCAAAATCCCCATAGCCTCCCCCAGACGGCTACGGTCACTGGCGGTACGCGGCTCAATCGAAAGACTCAGTACCGGCTCAGGAAATTCAATATTTTCCAGTTCAATCGGCTTTTTAGGCAGACACAGCGTATCACCAGTGAGGGTCTGTTTTAGTCCGATAATCGCCACAATATCCCCCGCCTGGGCCGTCTCACAAAGTTTTCGCGATTGGGCGTGCATTCGGTATATTTTGGTCAGACTCTCTTTGCGATCTCTCGTGCTGTTAAGGATTCGCATGTTATTCTTTATGGTACCGGAATAAATTCGTACAAAAGTCAAATCTCCGTGCTGATCAGAGGTAATCTTGAAAGCCAACGCCACCAGCGGACCATTTGGATCGCACTCGCATTCGATAATTTTATCTATTTTGTGCGGCACATGACCCTTGATAGTACCGCGATCCAGCGGACTGGGCAGAAAATCGACCACCGCATCAAGCAGTCTGCGAGAACCGATATTTTTCAGAGCCGAGCCACACAGCGTCGGATTTAGCTCGTTCAATAGACTACCCCGCCGCAAACCAGCTATAATATCTTCTCTGCTAACCGGTTCATTATGAATGTACTTATCCATAAGATTTTCATCGTATTCGCAAGCCATTTCGATCATATATTGGCGGGCCTGTTCAGCCTGATCCCGATACGTCTCGGGAATATCCTCTTCGGTACAGATAGACCCGATCTTGTCCTCCTTGAAAACAACATTCTTCATATCCAACAGATCGATAAACCCAACGAAATCTCCCTGGGAACCGACAGGAATCTGAACTGGAACCGCCCGGGCCAGCAATTTTTCACGCATACTGTTGATCGACATCTCAAAATCGGCGCCTATCTTGTCCATTTTGTTAACAAAACAGATGCACGGTACATTGTATTTGCGGGCCTGCTGCCAGACGGTCTCCGACTGTGCCTGAACACCTTCGCTGGCATCGAATACCGCCACTGCACCGTCCAGCACACGAAGAGAACGCTCCACTTCCACCGTAAAATCCACATGGCCAGGCGTATCGATAAGATTAATCGTGTAACCCTTCCACGGACACGTCGTCGCAGCGGAAGTAATGGTGATACCACGCTCCTGTTCCTCAGCCAGGTAGTCCATCACCGCCGTCCCATTGTGCACCTCACCTATCTTATAGGTGCGACCGGTGAAATAGAGAATCCGTTCGGTAACGGTGGTCTTGCCCGCGTCAATATGGGCCATAACGCCTATGTTACGTATCTTTGCAAGCTCCATATATCTATTTTCTACGCTCATCATGTTCACGCTACACATGGGCATGCCGCCCAAGGTAAGCTGACATGGTCCGCCCCAATAAACTTCAATCCTTTCCCGTCAAAAATAGCACTAAAAAACTGCCACAACCAGGAATTATCTTCTCATCCCGATCGTGGCAGTTATTGTTTATCGTCAATTACCATGCAAAGTGTGCGAATGCCTTATTGGCATCAGCCATGCGATGCACATTTTCACGGGTGGTCATTGCCGCGCCTTCTCTCTTATAGGCCGCCATCAACTCATCGGCCAATCGAATGGCCATGGGCCTGCCTTTCTTGCCCCGGGCCGCCGCGAGAATCCAACGTATCGCCAGAGTCTGCTGACGTCTGTTCGAAACCTGCATAGGCACCTGATAGGTGGAACCGCCCACACGCTTGCTGCGCACCTCGATTAAAGGTTTAACATTATTAACCGCGGCCTCGAATACCTCCAGGACCGGAACATCGCTGATGCGACTGCCGATCCGGTCCATAGCATTATACATTACATGCTGAGCAACGCTTTTCTTACCTTCCCACATCAGGCAGTTCACAAACTTGGCAACAAGCTTACTGCCATACTTGGGGTCAGGTGTCAATTGTTTGGCTGACGCCGTAAAACGTTTGGACATAGTCCAATAACCTCCGATCTGAATTACTAATTAAAAACTTCCAAAACTATTTTCCACGTTTAGCACCGTACCGGCTACGTCCCTGTTTACGGTCGGCCACACCCATGGCATCCAACACGCCACGGATAATATGGTAGCGCACACCAGGAAGATCTCGAACTCTGCCGCCACGCACCAGCACGATACTATGCTCCTGAAGATTGTGATCAATACCGGGAATATAAGCTGTAATCTCCTTGCCGTTACTCAAACGCACACGAGCAACCTTACGCAAAGCCGAGTTCGGCTTCTTTGGTGTCTGAGTCTTCACCTGCAGACACACGCCTCTTTTTTGAGGACATCTGTCCAAATCGCCGGATTTCGACTTCTTATGCGGTTTTCTACGTCCTTTTCTTACTAATTGATTAATTGTCGGCATTTGCCACTCCAAAATAAAAATTGCAACTTTTGTTAATCTGTCAGCCCCAAGGCTTCCTTGACCGCCTGTTCCGCTCGGGCATCTTCAGCTTGCCGCTCGGTAAATTCATCCGACTCAAGTTCAATCGGTGTCGGCGGCTTGGCCGTATGCTTAATCTTGAGAGTCAGATACGGCTTAAAAGCCGTCCCGGCAGGTATCAAGTGCCCTAGTATAACATTTTCTTTCAAACCAAGCAACTGGTCAACTTTACCGGAAATACTCGCTTCTGTCAACACCCGAGTGGTTTCCTGGAAACTGGCCGCCGAAACGAAACTTTCCGACGACAGTGACGCCTTGGTTATACCCAGCAACATCGTCGTAGCCGACGCTGGTCGGCACTTCTTACCTTCCGCCGGGTCTCCGCCAATGGCGACAATAGGCTCATTGATACGGGCCAGTTCCTCTTTGCTTATAACCTGACCTTCTTTCAATTCCGAATCACCCTTGTCGGCTATCCGCACGCTACCGGCAAGTCTTTCATTTTCCCGCCGGAACGTAAACTTATCGACAATATCGCCAGGCAGTAAGTTCGTGTCACCGACGTTCTCGACCTTAACCTTGCGCAGCATCTGAGAAACCACAATCTCAATATGCTTGTCGTTAATATTCTGTTTCTGGGCCTGGTACACATGCTGGATCTCTACCAATAAGTACTGCTGAAGCGCTTCTTCACCACGAATTCGAAGAATGTCGTGCGGAATTAGAGGACCATCGACCAATGGATCGCCGGCATCCACGTAGTCTCCAGAGTGAACAAGCAAATGCTTATCGTGAAGCACATGGTGATCGATTTCCAGACCAGACTCCGACCTGACCGTAATGGTCATCTTGCCGCGACGCTTGTCACTGCGCAACTCAACTTGACCGGAAATCTCAGCCATAGTCGCCGGATCACGTGGCTTACGCGCTTCAAACACCTCCGTAACACGAGGCAGACCACCGGTAATATCCTGTGTGCCTGCAATCGCTCGCGGCTGCAGAGCAAGCAACGCCCCGGCCGAAATCCTGTCACCCTCATCCACCTGGATACGGGCCTTAGCCGGAAGATAATGAAAATCGAGAATTCTACCTTCCTCATCTTCAATTACAATTCGTGGGTGTTTTTCACCCTTGTGCTCTATCACCACAGATCGCTGAATCTTACCCGTCTCGGTCTCAGTGCGAATAGTCTCGCCTTCCTCAATATCCTGGAAGCGAATGATACCGGACGCCTCCGAAAGAATCGGCATACTGTGCGGATCCCACTCGAACAGCACCTTCCCAACCTTAACCAGCTCACCTTCACCTACCATAATCGAAGCACCGTAAGGAACTCGGTATCGTTCCAACTCACGATCCTTGGCATCTAAAATAATGATCTCACCATTACGCTTAAGAGCCACATGCTTCTTTATATGCAGGCGGAAACTGCTTGCCATAACATTCCCATACAAGTGTTCGCGAATCCTTTTCTTAAGGCGACCTTCACCTGCAATACCCACATAAACAATCTTGCCCTTCTCTCGGAAAAAGCAAATTCCACTCGACGGCGGGGCATTCTCACAACCTACAGACCATTCCTTATCCTTCAATGATTGTAAAGTATTATTATAAAAATCAACTAGGCTCTTTGGAACTTTGCTCTGCCATATGTCTTTTATTGTTTTTTCATCATCTTTAGGAAAATCACGATTGTAAAATGGTGCCGGGCCTTTTTTGGGATTCGTATCATCCTTGTATTCATGCATTAACCGATCTGCAATGAAACCTAATACAGTTTTGAGTGGAGTTTCTTTTTCCCTTTTTGGTTTCAGGTGAGAACGAAATATCTCTTCATACTCTTGAATTTTATCTTCGGATTCTTCAAATGGAATAGCAAGACATTCAAGATTTTCTTCCATCCATTTAGTAATAGTATCTTCTTCGCTTTTGTCCTTCGCAACATCTGATTTGGTGCGTTCCGTGGATGACTGTTCCTTAGTACTTTCCTGGGAGATGTCTTTTTCATCAGCTACCACATCTTCCGTTATTACATCAACAGCGTTCAATTCGAAATACTTGACGGTACCCTCAACCGTGGCACGGGTCTGATGCTCCATCACGGCTCGCTCGGCGATCCCACCCGTATGAAAGGTACGCATCGTCAACTGCGTACCCGGTTCGCCGATCGACTGAGCCGCCAGAATGCCGACAGCCATCCCCTCTTCCACCAGCCAACCGGTACTCAAATCGACACCATAACAGGTCGCACAAACGCCCAACGGACTTTCACACGTCATGGGACTGCGAACCCGAATCGTATCCAGACCCAAATCTTCTATCTTGCGGGCTATCTCCGCCGTAATCACCTCATTCTCAGAAACGATAATCTCGTCAGTAATCGGATTGCGAATCGAATCCCGGGCGATCCGACCAACAATCACATTATGCAACGGTATCGAAACCTCCTCTCCCTGATAAACAGCACTCTTGTTGATGCCCTGCAGAGTACCGCAATTACGTTCATTGACAATTACGTTTTGGCAAACATCCGCCAGCTTACGCGTCAGATAACCGCTGTCGGCCGTCTTCAGGGCTGTATCGGCCAGCCCCTTACGTGCACCATGCGTTGAACTGAAATATTCCAACACGTTCAAACCTTCGCGAAAATTAGACCTGATCGGTGTCTCGATAATCTCACCGGAAGGCTTAGCCATCAAAGCACGCATACCAGCCAACTGCTGAATCTGATCGACCCGACCACGAGCGCCCGATTCGGTCATTAAAAACACCGGATTCAAATAAGGCTTGCCGTCACGTTCGTCACTTTCCAACTCCCTCATCATCTCGTTGGTCACCTCAACACGAGCATGAGTCCATGCATCGATGACCTGATTCTTGCGCTCACCTTCGGTCAAGGCGCCTGCCTTAAAGTTTTTCTCGATGCGATTAACCTTCTTCTGCGTAGCATCGATGATTTCCTGCTTCTTGCTCGGTATCCTCAGATCGGTAACCGATATCGAAATGCCCGCCAGAGTCGCATATTTGAACCCCAATTCCTTGATAGTATCCAGCAAATCTATGGTCTTGCTCCGACCGGCAAGCCTGAAACAATCGCTGATCACCCCGCTCAAACCCTTGGAACCCAGAGCAAAATTGTAAAAAGGCATCTCTTCCGCCATAGCATCGTTAAAAATACAGCGGCCTACCGTCGTTTTCAAAATGACCCCAGGCTCACTGTAATTACCATCACCATCCACCGCCCGAACACCGGGGTTCAGACGCACCTTTACCCCGGCTTGCAGACTGACTTTACCCTGATCATAAGCCAGCATAGCCTCGAACGGACTCGAAAAAATCATTCCCTCACCCTTTTCACAGGGCCGCTCTATCGTGATATAATAGTTGCCCAGCACAATGTCCTGCGACGGCGACATGATCGGTGAACTGTTCGCCGGAGAGAAAATATTACAATTCGACATCATCAATACATGCGCCTCTATTTGAGCTTCTACGCTCAATGGCAAATGCACCGCCATCTGATCGCCGTCAAAGTCAGCATTAAAACCGCGACACACCAAAGGATGAAGATGTATAGCGTTACCTTCGATCAGTACCGGCTCAAACGCCTGAATACCCATACGGTGAAGCGTCGGAGCACGGTTCAATAACACCGGATGTTCACGAATCACCTCTTCCAAAACGTCCCACACACAATCCTCTTTACGCTCCAGCATCTTTTTGGCGCTCTTGATCGTGTCGGCCAGACCACGATCTTTCAACTGCCGGATTATGAACGGCTGATAAAGCTCCAACGCTATCTTCTTGGGCAAACCGCACTGATATAACTTGAGCTCCGGACCAACCACAATCACCGAACGGGCCGAATAGTCCACACGCTTACCAAGCAGGTTCTCACGGAATCGGCCCTGTTTACCCTTGATCATGTCCGTCAAACTCTTGAGCGGACGATTACTCGAACCTAATACCGGACGACGACACCGACCGTTATCAAACAAAGCGTCCGCCGCCTGCTGAAGCATACGCTTCTCATTGCGGATAATCACTTCCGGGGCGTTCAGATCAACCAGCTTCTTAAGACGATTATTGCGATTGATAATACGTCGGTACAAATCGTTAAGATCACTCGTAGCAAAGTTGCCGCTTTCCAAAAGAACCAACGGACGCAAATCAGGCGGAATAACCGGTATCACATCCATAACCATCCATTTAGGATCATTATCGCTTTTACGCAATGATTCTATGATCCTCAGTCGTTTACTGATCTCTTTGATCTTCTGCTGACTGTTGGTCTTATCCAGATCCTGACGCAACTTGACCACTTCACTATCCAGATCAATTGCCCCTAACAGCGAACGTACCGCTTCCGCTCCCATCTCCGCGGTGAACGTATCGCCGTACGTCTCCACGGCGCGTCGGTAGTCCTCTTCAGAGAGCGACTGGCGAGCCTTCAGCGGCGTCGGACCCGGATCGGTGACCACATAGTCTTGAAAATAGACTATCTTCTCCATCGCCGTTGTCTTCATGTCTAAAATATTGGCCAAACGCGAAGGCATAGCCTTGAAAAACCAAATATGAACTATAGGCGCAGCCAAATTGATATGGCCCATCCGTTTGCGACGAACTCGACTATGCGTCACCTTGACGCCGCAACGATCACAAATAATCCCCTTAAACTTGGTGCCCTTATATTTGCCGCAGGCACACTCCCAGTCACGTTCCGGACCGAATATCCGCTCACAGAACAGACCGTCCTTCTCAGGACGATAAGTACGATAGTTGATCGTCTCAGGCTTACGCACCTCGCCGAAAGACCAACTGCGTATATCGTTGGGACTGGCCAAACCAATTTTAACAGAACCATAATCATTGATACGGTCGTAAATCGACTCTACCATCTCTGGTTCTCTCCTATATAGAACATACGGACAAAATCTTTATATCCGCTTCTTTTCCAGTTGAATATTCAAACCTAAGCCGCGAATCTCGTTACACAAAACATCAAACGACACCGGGGTACCAGCCTCCAGACTATTCGTACCCTTAACCATCGATTCATATATCTTGGTACGACCTTCCACATCGTCACTCTTTACCGTCAAAAGCTCCTGAAGTATGAACGCACTCCCATAAGACTCCAGTCCCCACACCTCCATCTCACCGAACCGCTGACCACCGGTACGCGCCTTGCCGCCAAGCGGCTGCTGTGTAATCAGACTATAAGGACCGGTCGCACGAGCATGAATCTTCTCATCCACCAAATGGTGAAGCTTCAACAGATACATATAACCCACCATAACCTGCTGCTCAAACCTCTCACCGGTACGACCGTCATAAACAACCATCTTACCACTCGGCGGCATCTCCACATATAACTGGTCGGCATCCGGAACCGACTTATTCTCTTCGATACCCGCCATCAACTTCCGAACTTTTTGGTTCGCCTGCTCCACCGCCTCATAAATCTCTTTTTCATCAGCTCCATCAAAAACCGGATTAAGCGCCTGAAAACCCAATATCTTGGCCGCCCATCCCAGGTGCGTCTCCAAAATCTGGCCTACATTCATACGGCCGGGCACCCCTAACGGATTGAGCAGAATATCAAGCGGTGTACCATCTTCCAGAAACGGCATATCTTCCTCCGGAAGAATCCTCGCGATAACTCCTTTGTTCCCATGCCGACCGGCCATCTTGTCGCCAACAGAAAGACGACGCTTCGTAGCGATATACACTTTGACCATCTCCAGCACACCGCTGGGCAGTTCATCGCCACGCTTCATCTGCTGTAGCTTACGTTTCTTCTCCTCCTGCAGCTCCTCTATATGCTTCCAATACGGATCGATAAACGCCTGGGCTTTTTCGCGATTGCTCTCAGGCTTGATCCATGAAATATCGAAACTCTCCACTTGTTCCTTAAGAATCTCATCGTTGGAACTGGCGCCCATTTTCTGACGGGTAGCCGGATCAACTGGAACCACCCCAAGTTTCTCCGACAGCAGTTGCGACATCTGACGGAATATACCGATAACCTTCTTCCACATCTTATCGTCATATTCCTTCATCGCCTGGGCATGTGCCTGACGCTGCTGATCGTTCATATACATACGGCGGGAAAAACGCTTGGTATCTATTACGATACCTTCCTGACCACTGGGAACTTCCAGAGAATCGTTTTTAACATCTTCCCCTACACGACCGAAAATAGCATAGAGCAGCTTCTCTTCCGGTGACAATTCGCTTTTACTCTTGGGAGACACTTTACCAACCAGTATGTCCCCAGCTCTTACCGGCGTACCGACCAGAATTACACCACCATCGTCAAGATTAGCCAAAGCCTTCTCGGAAACATTAGGAATATCACGCGTGAATTCCTCACGTCCCAGCTTCGTTTCACGACACTCGATGTCATATTCTTCTATATGAATGCTCGTAAACGTGTCTTCCCTGAGTAACTTCTCGCTGATTAAAATGGCATCCTCAAAATTATAACCGTCAAACATAATGAAACCGACCAGTACATTTCGACCCAACGCCAGTTCGCCCTGGTTGGTGGCCGCACCGTCGGCAATAATCTGATCTTTCTTGACCTGCTGGCCCAATTGTACAATCGGCTTTTGATTCAGACACGTCCGCTCATTAAGACCGACAAATTTATGCAGAATATACTCATCTGCCTCATCTATAACAATACAACTTGCATCCACATAAGTAACTTTGCCGTCCTTCCGAGCTTTTACCACCATACTGCTGTTGGCCGCAACCTCTTTTTCCATACCGGTCCCCACAATCGGAACCTCGGTACACAGCAGAGGTACAGCTTGTCTCTGCATATTCGAACCCATCAAAGCACGGTTAGCGTCATCATGTTCCAAAAACGGTATCAGGGCAGCCGAAACACCCACCGTCTGAGACGAGGAAATGTCCATATATTCGACCTCGCTGCTGTCAACCTGAGCCAAATCACCGCCGATCCGGACCAGCAACGTACCTTTTTTGACCTTTCCCGTCTCCTTCACTATAACATCACTTGGCGCCAAAATGGCCTCTATCTCTTCATCGGCCCGCAACATAACGATACCTTCTATGCTACGGTTTTGAATCTTGGCATACGGCGTCACCAAAAAACCGTACTCGTCCACACCCGCATAAATGCTCAACGACGAAATCAAACCTATATTGGTCCCTTCCGGCGTCTCGATCGGACAAATACGACCATAATGGCTGATATGAACGTCACGTACTTCAAAACCGGCACGTTTACGGTTAAGTCCACCAGGACCTAACGCCGAGAGCCTTCTTTCATGGGTCAACTGGCTCAGAGGATTCGTCTGATCGACTACCTGGCTCAACTCGCCACGACCGAAAAAGAATTCTATACTGCTGGTAATGCTCTTGCTGTTGATCAACTCCGCCACTCGACCCAACTGATCGATATCTTTGATACTCATTCGTTCCTGAACGCTGCGGCGAAGCTTCAAAAATCCCTTACGAAATTCATCAACCGCCAATTCGTCGATTGTTCGCAGACGCCGATTGCCCAAATGATCGATGTCATCGACTTCACCTTCGCCACTGCGAAGACTCATCATGTACTTCAACGAATTGAGGAAATCTTCCGGACGCAATATCATTTCTTCTTCGCTGATATCTTGTTTGAACTTGCGATTCACACGAAATCGGCCAACTCGACCCAGACGATAACGATTGCTGTCGTAGAACTTCTCCTTAAAGAAAGTCTGGGCCTTATCCAGCTTGACGGGATTACCGGGACGCAAACGCGAGTAGATCCTCATCACCGCCTGTTCGTGGTCGTCACAAGGGTCCTCCGCCAGAGAATTCATGATGATCATATCCTTGATCTTGTCGCAAACTTCTATCTCCTTGAGCGAAGATTGCTGTATTTGCTGAAGATTCTCTCCTATTTGACAGCCGGCCTTCACCAGCTCCTCGCCGGTCTCCGTATCCACAACAGATCCCACCACCCACATCTCCGCATCAAGATCGCCCACCGAAATCTTCCTGGTCGGATAAAACTCGCGGATAATCGACTCGGTACTGCTGAACCGCTCATCCATCGCCCGAAGAAACGTGGTGACGCTTAGTTTGCTCGATTGATCGATTCGAACCACCAAAACGTCTTTCTTGGTCACGTTCATCTCGATCCAACTGCCACGTTCCGGAATGATACGACAGGCATGTAAAGGCCGGTCGCCTTCCTGGCTTTCCACCACAAAATCCACCCCGGGA
Organism: uncultured Pirellulales bacterium; assembly: GCA_964537505.1. Taxonomy (GTDB): domain Bacteria; phylum Planctomycetota; class Phycisphaerae; order Sedimentisphaerales; family SM23-30; genus DAINBT01. The sequence goes on along the minus strand of CAZICK010000020.1, from coordinate 6,643 downwards.
CTGCGGTGCAACTGACTGACTATCACTCGCTCGGCGCCGTTAATGATAAACTCACCCCCGCCCATCATTATCGGTATCTCGCCCAGATAGATATTGTCCTCCATGATCTCTTCGTGATCCTTACGCACCAGTCTGCACCGAATGCGAAACGGTACGCCATACGTCAAACGCAACTGCCGACACTCGTCCGGACTATAACGAGCCTTGCCCAAATCATAATCCAAATATTCCAACTGCGTGTTTCCGTCATAACTTACTATCGGAAAAATCTCACGCAAAAGACCCTCTATACCAATCGGTTTCCTTGCGTCCGGCGGCACATATTCCTGCAAAAAACGAGCATAGCTCTCTCTTTGAATGTTGCTCAACGACGGAATATCAACAAGCGGGGCCGTCTTGCCAAACTGACGAATCTCAGTAACAGACATCTCGGTCTCCTCAAAGAAAGTCGAAAATAGCTAATTTCTGACTTATAGGCAACACACAATAAAAAGTGCGAATCGCACACTCAAACTGACCGTTTTAAGTCCGCAAACACGCATAACTGCATCAGGCAACTTCAACCGTTGCCCCAACTTCTTCCAGAGCCTTACGCAGCTTATCCGCGTCTTCCTTGTTCAGACCCTCTTTGATCGGCTTAGGTGCGCCTTCGACAAGATCTTTCGCTTCCTTGAGACCCAAACCCGTAGCGGCGCGAACCTCCTTGATAACCTTGATCTTCTGATCACCGAATGACTTGAGGATCACATCAAACAAACTCTTTTCTTCCTCTGCCGCTTCGCCGGCCCCAGCCGACGGAGCCACCATCGCCACCGCACCGCCAGACGGCTCAATACCATACACATCCTTAAGATAATCACCCAACTCCTTGGCCTGCAAAAGAGTTAGTCCCACAATCTTGTCACCCAATTTCTTAATGTCGTCACTATAAGTTTTCGCCGCTGCCGTTGCTTCTACCGCTTTTTCTGCTGTTTCTTCTGTCATTTTAACCATTTCTCCAATCTAATACCAAACTCGCCGAACCAAGTGCCAAGATGCCTTCATCCTGTTTTAACCCAAAAGGGACAGTCGGTTCAGCAATTTATACTCATAACGATCTTATTACTCAAACTACCCGTTCATGATCTCCTTCACGCCGCTTCAAGTCTTTCGACCAGACTCTTAATGCAACCGGCAATACGTCCGGCCGGAGAACCGATCGCCCCAGCCACACGACTACCAGGCGACTTGGCCAACATCACCAGCAAACCCTGCATCTCCTCACGATTCGGCAATTTCGACAACGCCTTGGCGGCCTCCCCGTCAAGAACCTTACCCTCCAAATAACCGCCTTTAATCTCGAAAAATTCCAGCTTCTTGTCCCATTCCATCAGGGCCTTGGTCAGATCGACAATGCTGTCGCCACCGTATGCTATCGCGCAGGGACCGGTCAAAACCTCTCGAACCTGTTCCATACCTGCATCTGCAAAAATCCTCCTGGCAAGAGAATTCTTAACCACGTTAAGATGTATCTGCTTCTTGAGCAGATCTCCACGCAATTGGTTATTGTCCTTCCCCTTAATGCCGCGTAACGATACCACCACCAGTTCGTTGACGCCTCCAAATCGAGACTTCAACTCCACTTCTATCAGTTGTTTCATCCTTTTGCTCATCTTAACCTCTTTAACCTGAACGTATAGAATTACTGCTATTAATATCTTATACTTACATGATATAGTTCACGCCATGCCTCGTGCCTTCTTCTACAAATCACGAAGAAATAACAACTTCCACCGCGGGACTCATCGTGGCACATATAGAAATCTTTTTGATATAGGTACCCTTGTTGGTGGCTGGTCGCATCCTCTTGATCATGTCAACAAACGCTGTTATATTATCAGTCAGCTTCTGCGACTCGAAATCAATTTTGCCAACGGGCACATGCACGTTACCGCCGCTGTCGTTGCGAAACTCGACTCTGCCGGCCGCATAATCCCGTATTGCCTTTGCCACATCCGTAGTTACCGTCCCACTCTTGGGAGAAGGCATCTTACCCTGCGGTCCCAGAATACGGCCCAATTTGCCCACCTTGCTCATCATCCGAGGATGAGCGATCGCCACATCGAAATCCATCCACCCACCCTGGATCTTCTTGACCAACTCATCGCCACCCGCCTCGATAGCGCCGGCCGCCTTGGCCCCATCCACCTCGTTGTCCTCACAAAAGGCTATCACACTTAAGGTCTTGCCAATACCGTGCGGCAGAGATATCGACCCACGAACCGCCTGTTCCGCCTGGCGGGAATCTATTCCCAAATGCACCACACATTCGACAGTTTGATTGAACTTGGTAGAGGCCCACCCCTTGACCTTATCTACCGCGTCAGCTAAAGGCAATGCCTCCTGTGAAAAACTTTCGATATCTTTCCTGTAACGTTTACTTCGAAAATGCATCTGTCACCTCGCGAGTCACTTATTCGCTCCCACTGTCCCCGGCCGTGGTACGCCGACAACTTTTTTCACTATCATACGACAACTCAAAAAATCAAAATCCGTTGAAATAAGCCCGCCAAACGGTTCATTATTTTCAAAGGCAGGTCATTGCACAATGTTCTCAGGCAACCGCCGATCACCTCTTACCGCTGCCCCATCCATTCAATCCACAATCTCTACCCCCATACTCCGAGCCGTACCTTTGACAATCTTTTTCGCCTGATCCAGATTGAACGCATTCAAATCATCGATCTTGATCTTGGCTATCTCTTCGATCTGCTTATCGGTAACTTTACCTGCTTTCTCCTTGTTAGGCGCACTGCTGCCCTTGACGATACCGGCCGCCTGCTTGAGCAGCTCCGCCGCCGGAGGACTCTTGACCACAAACTCAATAGTCCGATCCGCAAATACCTTTATCTCCACCGGCACAATCGTACCGTTAAGATCCTTGGTACGCTCGTTAAACTGAGAAACAAACTGTCCGATGTTAACGCCATGCTGTCCCAAAGCCGGACCAATCGGCGGAGCAGGAGTCGCCTGACCACCCTTGGCCTGTATCTTAATAACAGCTGTTACTTCTTTAGCCATATCCTGTCCTAAAAAACGAAAATCACTAAAATTTAGTTAATTCTACAGGTTCAGCCGGTGTGCGTCGCACAACAAAAACACTTCCACTCCAGCCACCTTAAACTTTTTCCACCTGCCAGTATTCGATATCCAGTGGAGTGGCACGACCAAAAATCGTCACGATAACCCTGACGGTACCCCGTTCAGAATCAATCTCGTCCACCTCGCCCTCAAAACCCTCGAACGAACCACCCTTGACTTTAATCATATCGCCCTTCTTGAATTCCATCTGAATACTCGGCACATTCTCCAAAGCCTCCGCCTGATGAAGCATCTTCGCCACATCACTGCTGCTCATTGGCGTCGGCTTGCCCTCAGAGCCGATAAAATCACCCACCCCGCTCGTCTCCTTGATAACGTACCAGCAACGCTCCTGAATACCACCGTCCTCCGTCAACGCCATCTCGACAAATACGTAGCCGGGATAAAGCTTCCGTTCATATACCTTCTGTTGGCCGCCACGCACACGCTTGACCTTCTCGGTCGGTACAACAATACGACCGATCAGATCGTCAACGCCTTCGATCTGAACCTTACGGGACAAAGCCTCGCAGACCTGACCCTCACGATTAGAAGCCACACGCAATACAAACCATTGCTTGCCTTCAGTCTGACCCAATTTGTCTTCAGTTTGACCCAATATCTCACTCCCCTGTTGTTAAATCCGGGATAACTTTCAAAACACCTATCAGGCCGAACAAGTTCGCAAAACCATAATCGACAACCGCTAATATCATCGATACCAAAAAAACTGTAACAACCACCACCTTGGTCGAGGCAATGATCTCTTTCTTCGTTGACCATGAAACCTTCTTCATCTCGCCTTCAGTGGCAATCAAAAAATCGGCAAAATGAACCATATTGATCGCCTTAAGAATCAACCAGCAAAGAATCCCGAATAATATCAACGGAATCCCGGCTCGAATCCAACTCTTTACGCTGGCACTAATCATCCCGTCAGTCCTGATACCATCGAGCTTATTATAAAGAGCCCAACACCCTAACGCCGAAATAAACGCCGCCGTCAGAGCCGTGCCCATACGTGTATAATAACCCTGTCCTTTTTTGTAAAATTCTAATGCCATATCGCTCCTTTACCAGGCCAGGAGGGAATCGAACCCGCAACCTTCGGTTTTGGAGACCGACGCTCTGCCAATTGAGCTACTGGCCTAACCGCTCTATTTCTTGCGCAGTTTGTGCTTCGTTCTCTTACGTTGATACTTGCAGTACTTATTCAACTCCATCTTGGGTATCCCACCCATTGTATTCACTTCCGTACGATAGTTACGCTGCTCACACTCACCGCATTCCATCCAAAAATATTCTCTTTTAGACTTCTTGGCCATTACTGCTCTTTCGCAAAAAAACCATCCATAATATAGTATAAATCTTCAGATCGCTGCCAAAAACAAATCGTACAACACAACTTCAACTATTCTCAGTCGGGTGACATGCTCAAGCAAAGAAGCTTGAGCATGTTTTGGAAACACGCGACTTCTTCTTCCTCCTCCATCCTCTTTCTTACTCGTGCCTCGTGCCTTCTTCAATCGCCTGGCGGTCCGCCTAAAACGGCAACATCTACTCGAGAACTTTCACCACCACGCCGGCTCCGACCGTCCTGCCACCTTCGCGAACCGCAAAACGCAGTCCTTCTTCCATAGCAATAGGAGCGATAATCTCTACCTCAACCGTAACATTATCGCCTGGCATGCACATCTCCGCACCACCGAGCAGCTTCAAACCACCGGTAATGTCTGTCGTCCGAAAATAAAACTGTGGTCGATAACCTGTAAAGAACGGCGTATGACGACCACCCTCTTCTTTGGTCAGAACGTAAACCTCACCCTCGAACTTGGTGTGTGGTGTAATCGAACCGGGCTTAGCCAAAACCTGACCACGCTCCAAATCCTTCTTCTCCACCCCACGCAGCAGACAGCCCACATTATCGCCCGCCTGACCAAAATCCAGAATCTTGTTAAACATCTCCACGCCGGTAACCGTTGTCTTGCGAGTATCGCCTAACCCGACAATCTCAACCTCTTCACCCACCTTAATTTGACCACGCTCGATACGTCCCGTACCAACCGTACCACGCCCTTTTATTGAAAAAACGTCTTCCACCGGCATAAGAAACGGCTTTTCTGTCTCACGGATCGGCTCAGGGATATAACTATCCAAAGCGTCCATAAGTTCCTGGATACACTTGCTCTTTTCAGGATCACCAGGCTCCAGCATCGCGCTCCTGGCCGAACCGCGAATGACTGGAACATTGTCACCATCAAACTCGTACTTATCCAGCAGTTCACGCACTTCCATCTCCACCAAATCCAGCAACTCCGGATCATCCACCAGATCCACCTTGTTCAGAAAAACCACCAGTCTGGGCACATTCACCTGACGGGCCAACAATACATGCTCACGAGTCTGAGGCATCGGGCCATCCGCCGCCGAAACCACCAGAATCGCTCCATCCATCTGGGCCGCACCGGTAATCATGTTCTTGATGTAGTCAGCATGGCCCGGACAGTCAATATGCGCATAGTGGCGATTTTCAGTCTGGTACTCCTGGTGACTGGTAGCGATAGTCAGAATCTTCGTAGCGTCACGACGCCCCTGACTTTCTGATGCCTTGGCCACTTCGTCATAACTCGTTCCCTTGGCCAATCCTTTTTGCGCTTGCACCAAGGTAATTGCCGAGGTCAAAGCTGTTTTGCCGTGGTCGATGTGACCGATAGTTCCAACGTTTACGTGAGGTTTTGTTCTTTGGAATACCTCCTTGGCCATCTTAGATGTCCTCCTGTTTCTGGAGATTCACTATTTTTCATCATTGCCTTTGCCGTACCAACAGCAAAGGCAAACACTTATAACTTCTTACTTAAAAAGCTGTTACAGACAACACGCCCCTGGAAATCCACAAAGATTTCCCTTTGGAGCACCACCAAGGTCAATTCTGATCTGTGGCTTAAATATAACTATCGCCGTAATGTTCGTCCATCTGCTACAGCTGCTGATGGGATTCGGACCCATGACCTCGTCCTTACCAAGGACGCGCTCTACCAACTGAGCTACAGCAGCAGGAACCCGGTTGCAACACATACACTAAACCTATCAACTCCAATGAGTTGCGCCAATTTTCCTCAAAACCAGCCTACTGCTTCAACTCATAAACCATACCCAAATACGACCTTGAGAAGACGCACACTCACGTGCCGCCCGGCACAAGCCGTATTGGGCAAAACCACCTCGCACACGCTCTAAAACAGGCCACACACTCAGCTGCAGCCGAATTCAATAGGATATAAACCTTTGCGTTATAATGCCAAACAAAATTTGTAAAAAAAACAAAAAAAAAGCATTTTTTTTTCAGCGGATGGTCCGGTGTTGGCAGAAGTCAGAGGTCACAGGGCGTTAGGTGGGAGGAGATGTGCGTTTGTAAGTCGTTATTTTTGGTTCAGGGAAATTGATGTAACTCCTTATTTTTCGTTATGGGGAATTGATGTAAGTGCTTATTTTTGTGTAACGATTATAACGATTAGGTAAGATG
>CAZICK010000019.1:25821-49336 GCA_964537505.1 uncultured Pirellulales bacterium | reverse complement strand
TGAAGAAACCAGTCATTTTTTGGCATATCCATGTACAGATTCTTATGAGGAGCCACAAAAGTATCCACAAACCTCCATTAGTTTTCGTTAACGGCATATTAGCAAATCACATTTCCTTTTGCGAGCCTTTTTTTATTATTTTTCAACAAATTTATTATTATTATTCAGCAAATGACGTAACTCATTGCTGTTGCTTAGCTTCTGCGTAGAATTTGGGTGGGTAGAAATTGAAAATCAGGTTAGTGCTGTTGTAGAAAACCCAGCGGAAGACGGCCCCCGCCTTCGCGGGGGTGACAGGTTCATTGGCGGGGTTGACAATTGTGGATCGAGTTGAGGGTGTGCTTTTCGCGGGGTTGACAATTGTTGGGTGGTATGGTCCAGGTTACTGAACAGAGGCTCTTTGAGCCTGTAACTTTCTCCGTTAGCTTCGATTATATGGATTTTGCGTGTCAATCCGTCCAGCAACGTGCCGGTCAGCAATACTTATTTTGGAATAAGCAGAAGCTCCTTCGTTTCAAAAGGAATTGGATAAGCTGTGATCCATGCCTCCGGTTTGAAATTGATATTCTTACTATCCAGGCCCAGGACCACCACTTCGATTTGTTTGTTCAGCATTTCTTTTGTTACCGGCACATAATACGTATAATTGCTGTCAGTGCGGCTGACGGGATACTCCCAGGCATTGCTCTGATAAGAAACAGCCCGGCTCGGTGCGCCGAGATATTCGCCCCCGATGCGCATTGCGGCGTAAGCACCTTCGCTGCCATGTCGGCCGGCGAGTGGAATGGCCAGGTAAGTGCCCTTAGGCGCTTCTGGTAAAGTAAACGATAGAGACCATGCCTTAACGGCCGGGGCTGATGAATATGATGCAAACAGATTGGAAGCACGCCAAGTGGATCGGTTAAGTGCGATATTGTTTCGATACCCTTCTACTTCAGCGATTTCGCGCGGCGCACCGCTGATTCGTATATACCTGATCGGCTTGTCGGCAGAAGGTTTTGCGATTATGTCTTTTTCTACCCGGATATCTATTCGCATCCAGGTTGTCAAATCGGGTGAAACTTCCGCCGATATTTCATCATTTTTGAGAGATTTGGAAAAATCTCCGTCGGCTGCCCCGATGAGAAGTTTGTCAATAGCGATAACCTTTCCAAAATCGAGGCGGAACAGTCCGCCTTCTTTACGGGCCTTGAAGATAGTCTGGCGATTGCCGTCGAAAAGGAACTTGTCCCATATACCGCGATCGATAAACATTTCCTGTTCCATAAAAGCCTTGCGGGCCTTTCGTACCTGCGGGATTTTGGTCGGACCTGAATTCAGCAGTGAACGAACCTCAAGCGCGTTATTGTCCGCGGCAAAACAAGTTGCCTCATAAAGGGCTTCCGCATCGGCGGGTACGGGGCATGGTTTGAGAGCACCGAGTTTTCGATGCCAAGGCTGCCCGAACCGCTCGCCGGGAAATTTTACCTGTACCGTGTCCTGAAAAATGTTTACCGGGCTACCATCTAATGTGGCTTTAGCGTATTTGGTTGTGGTGGGTGCAAGTGTTATTGACGCCTGGCTGCCTGGGAAACCCACAAGTTTAATAAGAGCCGGCTTTCCGGGCGTGTCGCGCAGCACCTGGTAATCGCAACCGATCACGCCCAGTTCGCTGGTCGGTTTGGTCGTGGCCAACAGCAGACAAGCACGGTAAGGCAGTACCTCAACATCTACTTGCGAGCCATAAGGAAAACGACCAAATATTTTTTCAAAAGGATGGAACTGACGCAGTTCGATAAGTCCTTTGTCGGCAAGGCCAACGGCGGCGTCTAGTTTTATCTTGTATTTGGTGGGAAGCCAGGAGAGATTACGCAGTGAAATCAGTCGTGTGCTCTCATCACCGCGTGAAATGGCGAACGGACCATAGTCAACATCGCCATGCTCCTTCCACCCCAGTTTGACAACCGCGTCGCCGCCGTCTTCGAAGTACTCAAGCTTGATGGGATATTTGGTTTTTGCCTTTAAGGTGAGTTTGCCGGTATTGGTTTGCGACGCATGCGAGTTCCAGTCGTCGATTATGAGATTATTGTCCACCCATAAACGAACACCATCGTCGGAACTAGTGGAAAATGTATATTCTCCAGCCTGGTTAGTCAGAACTGAGCCGGTCCACCTGACGGAAAAATCGTTATTGCTTATGCCAGCGGCGGGTGAATCTTCTTCCCAGTCGAAATTGATGCCCCGGTCCACCCTGCTCAAGACAGGTGTCTGAAAATTCTGACCGTTGAAATACTCTCCGCTCAACCCGCCTTTTTCTCCGTTCGCGGTGAACAGGTTAGAAGAAGGGATATTGCTTCCGTCGCTGCCGGGCAGAACGATACCATTGACAAGAATATCACGATAGCGGCGATGGAGGTTATATATCCGTGCGAATTTGGGATATTCCTCGTCTCGCAGAAACCAGGGACTGCCATAAGTTTCCGGCGCCAAAATCAGAGATCGTGCAAAAGCCTGAAGAACCAGATCATCATCCCAATAATCCAGGCACGATGAAATACATACGCCATGGTCCTCGCGCAATCGCTGGAGGTTTTCGGTTAAGCCTCGCGATACCGCTGCGGCGCGATTGTGCGGAGCGTACTGCCAGTTGGGCAGGTGAACGTCGATATAAGCTTCACTGCCCCAGAGTTCGGTGGTGACATGGTCCTTGGCGTCGCCGAGGTTCAACCGATGATTTAGAACAATCAGATCGGGACTGTATTTGCGGCATTCGGTCATAGCACGTGCAAAAGCAGGCTGTTTCTCATTGCGAAGCTGTCCACAAACAGCGTCAACCTTAAATAGTGCAAACTCATAATCACGGCACAATTTCACCAGCATATCGATGCGGGCCTGTTCTTCCCCAGGCGTATCGCCGAACCCATCCGGTCCGAGCCACACGCCCAGCCGGGTTCCCATAGCCTTGGCTTTCTTATAAATAGGATCAAAACCGTTGGGAAACTGTTTTTTGAATTTGTCAGTCTTCATGCTTCCATAATAGTTAGGCCCGTCGATATTGCCGGCGTCAAAGGCGTATATATCCAAAATCATACCGTATTCATCGTGGAGCCATTGGAAAAAATCCAGATTGAGCATGGTTTGCGTTTCGGTTGACCCCTCGTTGGTGTTGTTGATCCAGGTAAAGTAGTGTGCCAGCGACGGAGTTTTCTCATCAGCACCGGGAAAAACCTTTTCCTGGGCCCTACACAACGACGTCGTCCAAAATCCAGAAACGACCAACATAGCTACAATAGCCACTCTAAAGAATTTCTTACAATTACTCATTTTTGTTTTTCCTTTGTGTGCGATTTCGCTTACGCGGTTCTACATATCGAATTTTATACGCAAAGTTATATCTTCCGGGCGATGGTTACCATCCCTGTTCTCCTGCCCAGGGACCAACAGGGCCTTTGGCTTTTGGTTGGGGCCTGGATTTCAGGATAGCTGAGGCTATGGCCAAATCCGCGGCGGTTGTGATTTTGACATTGCCGGTGTCGCTTTCCACAACTTTGACAGGTACGCCGAGCAACTCGACAATCTGAGCATCGTCGGTGATGCTGTTGTCGATCTTATCCAACTGCTGATAAGCGGCACGGATAATCTGGGGCTTGAAAACCTGCGGAGTTTGCGCTTCCCACAGCTTCGAGCGATCTATGGTTTTTGTGATGTTTTTATCCTGATCGACCTGTTTGATGGTGCCGACCAGAGGACCGGCGAGAATGGCAGCTCCCGTTTTCGCCGCAGCGGCAAAGACCGCGTCGATCTGCTCTTTCGTAACGCACGGACGTACCGCATCGTGCAGAGCGATCAGATCGACATCGCTGTCGTCAACCTCGCTGAGCAGTTTGTTTATCGTTTCGCAGCGATGTGACCCGCCGATAATATGCTTTACCCCGTAAAAACCAAGATTGGCACCCCACTTGACCTGAAAAAGCTCTTCATCGTCAGCGGGAATAGCGATAATAACCCTCTTGACATCCTGGCGGTCGGCAAATATTTCGATACTACGTAGAAAAACCGCTCGACCATTGAGATCGGAAAACTGCTTTTTCTTCTCGCCACGGAATCGATTACTCATTCCCGCAGCCGGTATTAAAACAACTACTTTCAGTGCCATAACGCCTCTTATGCCTCCTGTCAGACAAGTGGTGCCGCCAATAACAAACGCCCGGTCATCTTAACATCCCAATATGTTTTGTCAAGTTCATTACGGGTTGTGAATACGGTGTGGAGATGGTATGATTATGGGGGATGATATAGAACAGGAAGTATAGGAAATCAAGGCAGCGATTTTTATAATATCTTAAAAACAAATGAGTTACAAAGAAGCAAAGCAAGCCCAAAAAGGATTGGTATATAAACGTGAAGCAATGTCGGCCCATCAGGCGGTGTTGAAGGTGGTGCGTGTGCTGCGTGAGAGTGGTTATGAAGCGTTGCTGGCTGGTGGTTGCGTGCGTGATAAGCTGCTTGGGGAAGTGCCGAAAGATTATGATGTGGCGACCAACGCGGTGCCGGCGGAAGTTGGCAGGCTGTTTGACCGGACGCTTACGGTCGGGACGCAGTTTGGGGTGGTAGTGGTTCTGCTGGGCGGCAGGCAAATCGAGGTGGCGACGTTTCGCAGTGATATGTCATATAGTGACGGCCGGCGGCCAGAGAAGGTGGTTTTTACGGATGCACGGCATGATTCGGAACGTCGCGATTTTACGATCAACGGGATGTTTTATGATCCTCTGGCAGATAAGGTTATAGATTATGTGGGAGGACAAAAAGATCTGCAAAAAGGGATAGTCAGGGCGATCGGCAATGCTGATGAGCGGTTTGCGGAAGACCATCTGCGGATGCTGCGGGCGGTGCGGTTTGCGTGCCGGTTGGATTTCGAGATTGAAGGTAAGACATGGCAGGCGATTTGTAAACATGCGGCAAAAATCGAGCGGATCAGCGCAGAAAGGATTGCGGGTGAGCTGGAAAAGATAATGGTCGATCCGCATCGGGTTAGGGGTTTGGAACTGGCGATGGAGTGCGGGCTTTTGGAGAAGATTGTTTGTTCGGTTGGCATCAACCAGTTGCGTGTGGGCCTAAAAGTGATGGGTCAACTGCCGAAAGACTGCAGTTTTGCGGTGGCGATGTCGTCTCTGCTGGCGGAGTGCGGCGAAAAAAAGGCAGGACAAATATGTCGAAAGCTTAAAACCAGTAATGAAGTTCGCCGGCAGGTGCAATGGCTGGTGGGGCAACATGGCAAATTGCTGGAGGCGATACCACTGGGGAAAGGGCAACTGAAGAAATGGCTGGCTGAGCCGTTGTTCGAACCGCTGGTGCAATTGGTCCGGTGTTATCTGCGGGCTATGGGCCGTGATGAGGGTAAATTGCGGCAGCTTCGCCGTCAGATCAGGGATTTGGGTGATGAGCCGATATCGCCGAAACGGCTGCTGGACGGCCATGAACTGAAACGACTGGGTACGCCGTTGGGTCCGATGATGGGTCAACTGACAGAAGAACTGTATCTGGCGCAACTGGGAAACGAAATTAAGAACAAGACAGAGGCTCGCAGGTGGGTCAGGGGGTGGCTGGCAAGGCATAAGACGGCCCCTAATTCTTAGAGGCTGTCAGGCTCGGGTGGCAGGTAGCATTGATGCAGGATGCCTATCTGGGGCCGTGATCCTGATGAAGAAGCCCTGTTGAGTGAAAATCAGGCCAAAAAAAAATGTGAAAGTTAATCTTGTAAAATTGCTTGCAAAGCTGGGCCAATGAATATATATTGTCGGTTGACTGTGGCACGGACGGCTGAGTTCGTGCGTTTTTTAAGTATGCGGCACTAGCTCAACTGGTAGAGCAGCTGACTCTTAATCAGCGGGTTCGGGGTTCGAGTCCCTGGTGCCGTATTGTTTTTTTGTGTTTGTCGGTTTGGTTTAGGAGAATGGAATGACAGGTGAAAGGAGTTTGAATGGGGCGGAATTAGATGAATTATGCGTACAGACGATACGCTTTTTGGCAATGGATGGCGTGGAGGCGGCGAAATCGGGCCATCCAGGGATGCCTATGGGTATGGCTTCAGCGGCATATACACTTTGGACAAAATTTCTGAGGTACAACCCGAAAAACCCTAAATGGCACAATCGTGACCGATTTGTATTGTCGGCCGGGCACGGTAGTATGCTGCTATATGCTATGTTGCATCTGAGCGGATACGATCTGTCGCTGGATGAGCTGAAAAACTTCCGTCAGTGGGGCAGCAAGACGCCTGGGCATCCGGAATATGGCGTTACTGAGGGGGTGGAGGTGACTACCGGCCCGCTGGGGCAGGGGATAGCCAATGCGGTTGGTATGGCGATAGCACAAAAACATCTGGCGGCGAAATTCAACCGCGATGGATTCGATGTTATCGACTATAACATATACACGATGGCTGGAGATGGTTGTCTGCAGGAAGGTATAAGCTCTGAAGCGTGTTCGCTGGCGGGGCATCTCGGTCTGGATAATCTGATCGTAATCTATGACGATAACCATATAACCATCGATGGTGGCACAGAACTGGCGTTTACCGAAGATCGAGCCAGGCGATTCGAGGCGTATAACTGGTATGTTCAGATTGTTGGCGGCGATGGTAATGACATAATCGCCATTGAAAAAGCTCTGCAAAAGGCGAGAGCGGAAAAGGGCAGACCCAGCATAATCCAGTTGCGCAGCCATATCGGGTTCGGTAGTCCGACCTTTCAGGACACCCATACGGCCCATGGGGCACCGCTGGGCGATGATGAGATTAAGCTGATAAAGAAGAAGTTCGGGTGGGATCCTGAAAAGTCGTTTTATGTGCCGGCGGAGGTCAAAAAGCAGATGGGTAAAGCCGGGGTAGAAGGTCGGGAACTCGAAAAACAATGGAAGCAGATGTTTGAGGCATACGCAAAGGCCTATCCGGAACCGGCTGAGCAGTTTCGCCTGGCGGATGCGGGTAAGTTGGCGGTCGATATTGATGAGATTCTGCCGAAATTCAAGGCGGGTGCGTCGATAGCGACCCGTAAGGCGTCAGGGGTGACACTGAACAGCCTTATGCCTAAGCTGGAAATGGTGATGGGCGGCAGTGCCGATCTTACGCCTTCAAATAATACGTGTTTCGATGGTGCGGTTGACTATCAGAAAGACTGTCCGCAGGGCCGGTACATCCGATATGGGGTGCGTGAACACGCGATGGGCGCGATAATGAACGGTATTTCGGCGAGTAATCTGCTGAGAGCTTATGGCGGGACGTTTCTGGTGTTTTGTGATTATATGCGTGGAGCGATCCGGATGGCGGCGCTGTCGGGGCATGGCAGTATATTTGTGTTTACGCACGATAGTATCGGCGTGGGCGAAGATGGTCCGACGCATCAGCCGGTGGAACATCTGGCGTCGTTGCGGACGATACCCAATCTGATTGTGATTCGGCCGGCGGATGCCAACGAGACGGCGCAGGCATGGAAATACGCATTGACGCACAGCGACGGTCCGGTAGCTATGCTGTTGACTCGGCAGGGGCTGACGGTACTGGATCAGGATACATACGGTGCGGCAACTAATCTGGAAAAGGGGGCATATACACTGGTAAAGGCTCCAGGCGGTCAGCCGGATGTGCTACTGCTGGCAACGGGTTCGGAAGTGGGTATCGCTGTAACAGGTGCAGCCGAGTTGGCGCAAGACGGCATTAAAGCTGAGGTGGTGAGTATGCCGTGCTGGGAATTGTTCGAAAAGCAGGATCAGGCATATAAAGACAGTGTTCTGCCACCGACGGTAAGAGCCAGGGTCGGCATCGAAGCTGGTGTGGAACAGGGCTGGTGGAAGTGGCTGGGCTGTGAAGGGGAGTTCGTTGGTATGTCATCGTTCGGTGCTTCGGCGCCCGCTGCGGTGTGCTTTGAGAAGTTCGGTATAACGGTCGAAGCGGTAGTGGTCGCGGCCAAGAAAGTTGTAGGAAAAAGGCACACGGCACGAGGCACGAGTCATTAAAAGAAGGGCCGCAGATTATTAATCCACGGCCCATTGCTCACAGAATCATTACGTAATAACTCTTCAAAATTTGAAGCTAGCAAAGCTATTCTATGCTTTGCGCCTCCGCAATAAAGCCAATCCACCAAGACCCAGTAACGTTAAGGTCATGGGTTCGGGGACACATTCGTCGTAAAGACACACAAACACATTTGGGGTTGCATCGGGGATGTCAAAGCTTAGGTACGCCCAGGCGGGGTTCCCGATCTCGAAACGATCTCCTCCCCACGGTGCACCACCTACCGGCTGGGTACCGTAGTTGAACCAGTCGGTTTCTCTTGTGTCGGCAGTAAAAGACGTGTAGCCGGGCATATCAATTATGCCCGGTCGGTCCTTCTCCATTGGGACGGCCGCCGCCCCTGCCAGCCAGACCTCTTCTGCGTCGTAGTAATCGACATAATCGAGGTTTTGCGCAGCGGGCGCATACCCGTCCGGAATCCAAACCGTTATCGCCCAATTTTTCCAACGATTCTCATCGACCATGTTCTCAACATAGAACTCAACCGCCGAAAAGTCATTGATTTCCATTTGGGGGATGTCAACGATGTAGGGATCAGGATTTGTGTCGCGTGGATCATTCAGCGTTATTGTGACGGAAGCACCCCACGAATAGCTTGTTACTGCGAGCACCAAACAAACACTCGTAAAAATTACGTGCTTCATATCCTTCACTCCTTAGTTTTTGGACTCTACACAAAATCCAAACAATAAGCCATCCTTGGTCTATCAACAGTCGTCAACTTCAAGTGAGTTGAGGCACGGCCGCCCATTTGGCAAGACACGCGTCCATTCATGGTTACGCAAATGGGCAAAACCCACACCTGAAATTGCAGAACACTTCCTCACATCCATATTCGATCAGACTTGAGACGGACAGGACACTTCTTCCTTCTCCTTGCACTGATCTAACACCTATAGTACTTCGACATGCGATTTACTTCAAGGGAAATTTTGGAAAATTTTTGAGGAAATTCCGAATATGCGGGGGCGACCTAGTGGGCTTACCAAAGATGAATGAGTGTAATTTGTTTGGCACGGGGGGGTTAGTGCGTTTTTTTTGGCGCAAGAAAATGCCATTGGCCTGGTATTTGGGCAGGCCAATGGCAATAAATTTTTTCAGATATTTTTCCAGTTTGTCAAATTTTATGTGGAATATGCCATCAAAGTTTGTGTATTCCGTTTGTTTTGGCAGTATTTGGTGCTACTTTGTGCCCGTATTTATTATCTATTTTTTCGTCGGTTCAGGAACGCCAATCCGCCCATCGCCAGCAAGCTCATAGTTGTCGGTTCTGGAAGTATGGTCAACTGTGCACTGCCAAGCGTGGTGAAGTCCACCTGGTCTTGAGTCAATTGGGAACCCCCGTAAACGTTGAACAGTTTAGTGGCATCGTCTTGACCAGCATGGGCAGTCAATGTTCCCGGTGTGCTGATTCCATCGCAACGAGTCTTGAACCACCAGTCACCGTTGGCAGCGAATCCTGAGAGTTCCGGAAGAGTCTGGCCTCCAAAATTGGAGAATTGTGGCAGCGTATCCTGAAGGATGCTACGACCAAACCCGGTTCTCTTGTACGGTAAAAGCTCGTTGATGTAGTGGGGGGGCAGTTCGTCTGTGTCTATCGCCCAGATGCTCTTATCGAAGGTGAATTCGGCACTTGAGACAGTGACATCGATATATCCCTGGCTTAACCCTGCCGCCGGGCCATCAACTAAGACCCGCATCCAGAATGGATCATCCAAGGGAATTTCGGTAATTATGGAGTTCATGTCGTCAAGGAACTCCACACTCACAGTCGCTTCTATGTTCGCAAGAGCGTTAGAAGCCGATCCGCCGATAAATCCTAAAACAACAATACCAACAAAACCAAATTTCATCCAAATGTTTCCAGTCTGCATTACAAACTCCTCTCTCTCATCTCTACAAAAAGAATTTCCAGATATTATGTTTTTTTACATTTTCCGCATCCAGGAGATTGGACTAGAGTTGTTGACGGGAAGTGATTGTCAAAGAGACCGTATTCCTGGCCACAGTTGGCCTGCCATGGCTGGAATAAGATTCTTCGGGGACAATGCTCTCTCCCAAGACATCTCATCTCTCTCCTGTCGATGGCGGAAGTTCTTTTTCCGCTATCATGTTCTCTCCAGGCTTATTATAGGCAAAGGAGATGCCAAGCGTACTCTGGCGGGTGGCCGATGGCGGATTATTTTTGTAACCTCTTTTAGTTTAAGGGTTTGGGAATAGTGGATTTTTATTTTTTATTTAATTTTCGCATGGTCCGCATAATGGAGTTTGGTTACGGGAAACAACACCGGTTGATCGCTGATCAACATAAAATCTGTATTTTCAGGGGTTTATCAGCGATATTAGTTTGCTGATTCAGAAAAACGACATTGTTTGTTTTGCACAACGATTACTGGTCAGTGACCTTCATGAGTTGGCAAGACGAACATGGTTGCTTTTCTGGGTTTATTTTGTTATTTTGCCGGGCAGAGTTTTTTGTCGCAGGCTGTTGGATAACGGTAAAAAGCATAATGGAGCGGCTGTTATGAGAAATGTCAGATGGGTCGGAAGCGTGTGGTTTGGAATTGCGGTTGTGTTGTTGGCCGGTGGTGTGCTGTGGGCGTCTGGTGAGGATGAGGATCAGAAGAAACGTGGTAAACGGTCGAATGAGTTGTTTGAAGTGCGTAATATCGAGGGCTGGACAGTATATATCAATAAAAAGGACCTGGCTGAGCATGAGGCGGAAATGTCTGAGCCGCTAGAGCATCTGGGGCATCAGTTTTATCAGATCAGATTGAATGTTCCTTCCGCGGCGCTGGCTAAGATGCAGGAGGAGGTGCCGGTCTGGGTGGAATACGATACGCTCGGTATTGCTTATCACGGCTGGAGCTGGCTGGTGGGGAACGGTTATGATTGCCCGGATGTGGACACAATGGCTGGGTTCTGCAGAATGAAGAGTTTTCTGCACGGGGCACTCGATCAGCCGTGGGTGGTGTTTCATGAGCTGGCTCATGGGTACGATTTTCGCTATGTGCAGGCCGGCAAACACGGCATCAATCAGATAATGAACGAGGCGTTCGAGCAGGCGAAAGCCAGCGGCAAGTATGATGCGGTTTTGTGTCGATATTCCGACAGTACCAAGCATTACGCTCTTACCAGTCGGGCGGAATATTTTTCGGAGAACTCCGAGGCGTATTTTGGGGCCAACGATTTTTATCCTTTTGTTCGTGCCGAGTTGAAAGAATATGATCCGAAATGGTACGCGGCCCTTGAGGATGCGTGGGGCGTTGACCGCGAGGTACAAAAACGCAACACCAATGCCCTGACACGATTTATAGATTCGACAGATAAGCCAAAGTCGAAAAAATCAAGCTCCCGCAAAAGCCGAGGGCGGTATGCTCCCACAAAACAATACGATCAGCGTCAGATCGAGGGGTGGACCGTTTATGTCAGCAAGCAATTGCATAAGAGGATGGGTTACTGCCAGGAAATGTGCAAGCTGTTGCGGCACAAGCTGCATTTGATCAAACGTTATGTGCCCGAGGCGGCGGTGAAAGAGTTGCAGAAAGTGCCCATCTGGCTGGAACTTAACGATGAGCACGTTCGATATATGACCTATCATAGTGATGCGGAATTATTGAAAAAGAACGAGCAAAATCCCGACAAGCTGGGGGCCGTGGAGATTGGTAATGTCAGGAATTTTCGGCTGTGGCAGGACCTTCAGCCGTCTATGGTGCTGCATCAGTTGGCATACGGGTACTATGATCGCGTTGTCGGCTCGGATAATGCCCGGCTCAAAGAGATTTACCAGAAGGCAGTTGACGGCGGCAAGTATGATTCTGTGCTACGTTTCGACGGCAAACATGTTCGTCATCCGGCGCTGACTGATGTGAAGGAATATTTCGCGGAGATGAGCGAGGCGCGGTTTGGTATCAACGACCATTATCCTTTTATACGGTTCGAGTTGAAGCAATGCGACAGCGAGGCCCATGAAGTGATTTCGGCCTTGTGGAAGGCCGAAGGCGAACCGGCCACAGCACGAAAGAAAGAGTAAAAACCTGAAAAAGGATGTGGGCAAACGAATAGTACCCAACCGGGTGTAAGGTCGGCCTTTGATTATTCGTGGTCTGCTGCGGTGGGATTTTGTTTGTGGTTTGTGTGTACATCATACGTGTAGTATAGTATAATCGGTTCCGGAAAGGATATGGCGATGCGTCCGCCGGCACAGATAAAACCGTGGCTTTCGATTGAAAAGATGTTCCAATGGCTTCAGGGATCGCCGGATGGACCGTCCTATAATAGGCGTATGGCTATTTGGCTGACGTGTACGGGTCGGCTTCACGCTCATAAGGTGGCTGAGATTCTGGGGGTATCCACGCAGGCGGTTTGGTTGTGGATTCGTCAGTATAACACTAAAGGTCCGAGCGGTCTGGAACGAGTCGGGCGAGGCGGCAGACGGTGGGGCCTGATGAGGCGGGGGCGGGAAGCAGAAATGTTGAAACCTTTTTTGCAGAAGGCGCGGTCAGGTCGTGCGGCTAAGGCTGCCATGATAAAGCCGATTATAGAGAAAGAACTGAGTAGGGCGGTCTCCACGTCCTATATCTATCGGTTGCTGCGACGGCATGGCTGGGCAGAGATAATCGCCCAATCTCAAACCATAACAGGCAGGTCGGACGATTTTAAGAAACTGTCTCGCCCCTGGCGTAGAAACGGCTAGAGTCCAGTATTGTCATGTCAATTTTAATACTCTATGGTTGTTGTACAAAATTATATTTTTATTGACATGCGTAATGTCATGGGCGAGAATGCCTGGTTTCCGCTGTTGGTGTTTTGGAGCAGCGGATGTAAAAGAGGATAAGATCTTACAAAAGAGTTTGAAAGATACAGGAAAGGTAATGGCAGATATAGTAAGGGGTTTTGAGGAGAAGGTCAAAGGTCGTGGTCTTTCGGTTGTTTTGCCCGAGGGAGGCGATAAGAGGATCATCCAGGCAGCCCGGCGGCTCAAAGATGAAGGAATTGCCAGGCCGATCGTGCTGGGTAAGCCGGAGCAAATTGAAGCGGCTATGGAAGAGGCGGGCGTTACGCTGGACGGGATCGAGACTATAAACTGCCGGAGTAGTGATAAGCTCGATGTTTATGCCAAGAAGTACATCGAGGGGAGGGATGATCTGTCGATCGGCGTAGCGAAGCGGATGGTTATGAAGCCAATGTTCTATGGGGGGATGATGGTAGCCTGTGGCGATGCCGACACGATGGTGGGGGGGGTGGCACACGCAACGGCAACGGTCATCCAGGCGGGCACCTTAACCGTGGGGTTGGCGGATGCTATCAATACGGCTTCGAGTTTTTTTGTTATGGTTATCCCGGAATTTATGGGTGAAAAAGATAAACCGTTTATTTACGCTGATTGTGCGGTCAATATTGATCCTACGGCCGAGCAGCTTGCCGATATAGCGGTCGCTTCGGCTGCCAACGGCAGGAAACTGCTCGGAGAGGAGCCGCGGGTTGCGATGCTTTCGTTTTCCACCAAGGGCAGTGCATCGGGTGATCGGGTGGATAAGGTTCTGGCGGCTTTGCAAATAGCCAGGGGCAAGGCGCCGCAGCTTGCTATCGATGGGGAATTTCAGGCGGATTCAGCCATTGTTCCGAGGGTGGCGGCCAAGAAGGTAAAGACCGAAAGCGCGGTGGCGGGTAAGGCTAATGTGCTTATATTTCCCGATCTTGACAGTGGTAATATCGCATATAAGCTCACACAATATATGGCCCATGCTCAGGCTATCGGCCCATTTCTTCAGGGATTTGCCAAGCCGATAAGCGATCTTTCGCGCGGGGCCAGTGTAGATGATATAGTTTCTACGACAATTATAACTCTGGCGCAATTATGACGCCAACGCCAATTATGGGATTGTTCTCAGGCGAGAGAGACTATGTCACAATCAGGCGCAGTTAAGGACGTGGAAAAAGATGATAGTATTGGTTATTAACGCGGGTAGCTCCTCGATCAAGTATCAGTTGTACCAGATGCCGGAGGCACAGGTTCTGGCCAGAGGTATTGTCGAGAGGATCGGGGAAGAGACTTCGAGACTGACTCATTATTATAACGACAGCACTCACAGTGCGGAAACAAAGATCAAAGACCATCAAAAAGGTATGGAACTGATACTGGATACCCTGACCGATAAGGATGTAGGCGTCATAGAGGACATTTCCCGGATTGGCGCTGTGGGTCATCGGGTTGTCCATGGTGGTGAAGAGTTTACCGGTTCGGTGGTCATCGACGAGAAGGTGGTGGCCTCGATCGAGAAATTCGCGGACCTTGCGCCGCTGCACAATCCGCCCAATCTGACGGGTATCAGGGCGGCGCAGTACAATCTGCCCGATACGCGGCAGGTGGCGTGTTTCGATACGGCGTTTCATACCACGATTCCGGAAGTTGCCTATATGTATGCTCTGCCGTACGAGTTTTATGAGAAGCATCGGGTGCGTCGATACGGTTTCCACGGGACATCGCATCGATACGTTGCCCGGCGTGGGGCGGTTCTCATGGGCAAAGGCAAATATGACATAAATGTTATCACCTGCCATCTCGGCAACGGCTGTTCTGTTACCGCGGTCAAGAAGGGTCGATCGATCGATACTTCTATGGGGCTTACGCCGCTGGAAGGCGTGGTGATGGGGACCCGCTCCGGCGACTTCGATCCGGCTATTTTGTTTTATCTCGCCGAGAAGGGTTACGATATGAAAACCCTGAACGATCTGTGTAACAAGAAAAGTGGTTTGCTGGGTATATCGGGCAAATCCAATGACATGCGGAACCTGACCGCCCTTGCCGAAAAGGGCGAAAGCCGGGCGAGACTTGCTATTGATATTTTTTGCTATCGGATCAAGAAATACATCGGCGCCTATACGGCCGTTCTTGATACTCTCGACGCGGTGGTGTTTACCGGCGGTATAGGTGAAAATGCCGTTGAGGTTCGTGCCGGGATTTGCAGCGGGCTGAGCTGGATAGGAATTGAAATCGACCAGGGAAAAAACCGTGCCGCCCGTGGAAAGGAAAGCGAAATAAGCTCAAACAACAGTAAAGTCAAGGTGTTTGTTATACCAACCGATGAAGAGGCCGCTATTGCTCACGATACTTACGAACTTTCTCGATGAAAGGTATTATGATGTCGAGCCAAAACAATTATCGCCGCCTTAGTCGATCTGAAAGAGAAGCTCTTGAAAATCGGGGCTGTGATGCTCAGAATTGGGATGAGATTTATGTATTGGAAGGATTTAACCCTAATTCTGTCAGAAATGTACATTTTCACGGTAAAGTTGAAATCGGCAATTTTAACGATAAGATAAAAACCATTCGGGGCATTGAGATGCCTTGCGGGATATATAACGCTGTAATCGCCGATTGCAGCATCGGCGATCAAGTTCGTATCGCTAATATCGGTGTTCACATTTCCAACTATGATATAGCTGACAATGTGTGCATCGAGAATGTCGCTACCATGCAAACCAACCCCGGCGCCACGTTCGGCAACGGTGTTGAGGTCGATGTTCTTAATGAGGCCGGCGGACGAGAGGTGGTGTTGTTCGACGGGCTTTCGGCTCAATTTGCTTATATAATGTGTATGCACAGGTATCGGCCGGAAGTTGTCACGAAACTAAAGGCTATGGCTAAGAAATATGCGCAATCGGTACGATCCGACCGTGGCAAAACAGGCCGCGGTGTGCGTATCTGCTCAACAACAGAAATCGTCGATGTCAATGTTGGCTCCTACGCAACGATAAACGGTGCGGCAAGTCTTGTAAACGGTACGATCCTGAGTTCTCGGGAGGCGCCGACGACTATAGGCGCCGAAGTGGTGGCTGAGGATTTTATTATCGCGGAAAGCTCTTCGGTGACCGGTGGTGCTGTTTTGGGCAAGGTGCTTGTCGGTCAGGGCTGCCAGGTTGGCAAACAATATTCCGCGGAAAATTCTCTTTTCTTTGCCAATTCCGAGGTTTTTCACGGTGAAGCGTGTTCGGTGTTTGCCGGTCCTTATACGGTTACGCATCACAAATCGACGCTTTTGATAGCAGGGTTATTCAGTTTCTATAACGCCGGCAGTGGGACGAACCAGTCGAACCATATGTACAAGCTTGGGCCAGTTCATGAAGGCAAGCTCCTACGCGGCGTCAAGACTGGTTCGTTTTCTTATATGATGTGGCCGTGCCGGGTTGGACCGTTCAGCGTGGTGCTGGGCAAGCATTCCGGCACTTTTGACACGGCGGACTTTCCATTCAGTCATATCGAGGCCCGCCCCGATGGCAAGGCTCACATGGTGCCGGGTTTGCACCTGATGACCGTGGGGACGGTTCGAGACGGTGCGAAATGGCCCAGCCGGGATCGGCGCAGGGGTTCTGTCAAACGTGACGTGATTTCATTCGATGTTTTCAGTCCCTATACAGTCGGCAAGATGCTCATCGCCAGCAGCAAATTGAAAAATCTTTATGAGAGTACTGAGAAGTCCATCGAAGAGGTGTCCGTCGGAGGGGCGATTGTAAAGAGACCGATACTGCGCACCGGGCAGAAATATTATCGCACGGGCGTAGAGATGTATCTCCTGGAAAAGGTTGTTCTCAGGGTTGAAGAAAATATTGGAAGTGGAACGTTGCGGATACGCGACGCGTTTGCCGTCCAAGCGGATGTTGTTTATAGTGACCAATGGGTGGATATAGGCGGTCAACTGATGGGCAAACAGCGGCTTGTAGATTTAGAAGAGGCAATCGAAAACGGGACCATCAGTACTGTAGAAGCCTTTGCCGCGGAAACAGATAAAATCCACCATGCTTATGCCGACGATGAATGGATATGGGTGAAAAATACGTACCAGCAAGTCTTTGGTCTTGACCTGGATGGCGCAAGCAAAGATGACATTATCAAATGTGCTCAGGCGTATCTGAAAGTGAAAAGCAAGTTTCTTAACCTGGTGATTGCCGATTCGGAAAAGGAGTTTGACCAGTTGAGCCATTGCGGCTTTGGCCAGGACGGGTCCGAGGGTGACATAGAAGAAGATTTCAAGCAAGTCAGGGGTAGTTACGAAGATAACAAGTTTGTCAAAGAAATGAAAGACTCGGTCAAAGAACTGCAACAGCGGATCGAACTGCTGGAACAGAGGCTTTCAAGCCTGTAAATTGACAAGGAAGGCAAGTTGATCGTTTAAGTAAAGAAGTATTTCGATAGAATGTGATTTTTCAGAAAGGATGAGTGTGTAATGAGAGTTATCATACAAGAGGACTATGGAAAAGTGAGTAAATGGGCGGCGGCATACGTGGCCCGCAGTATCAACCGGTTCAAGCCGAGTGCCAAGAAGCCTTTTGTGCTTGGGCTGCCTACCGGCTCATCACCTTTGGGGATGTACGAGGAACTTATCCATCTTAACCGTGACAAAAAGGTGAGCTTTGCCAATGTCGTAACGTTTAATATGGACGAATATGTAGGCATTCCGGAAAAACATCCGCAAAGCTATCATTCGTTTATGTGGGACAATTTTTTCAAACATATAAACATCAAGAAATCGAACGTCAATATTCTTAACGGGAATGCCAAGGACCTCGAAAAGGAGTGTGATCGATACGAGAAAAAGATCAAGCAATACGGCGGGATCGAGCTGTTCACTGGTGGTATCGGCGCCGATGGTCACATTGCCTTTAATGAGCCCGGGTCTTCTTTGGCAAGTCGTACGCGGGTTAAGACCTTGACCAAGGATACTATTATCGTCAATTCCCGATTTTTTGGCGGCGACGTAACCCAGGTTCCCAAAACCGCACTGACGGTAGGAGTAGGGACGGTGATGGACGCCCGTAAGGTTATGATCATCGTAAGCGGTCATAACAAAGCTCGTGCCCTTGAAGAAACCGTTGAAAATGGAGTGAACCATATATGGACGGTCTCGTGTCTTCAGCTTCATCCGCATGGTATCATTGTTTGTGACGATGCCGCTACGGTGGAATTGAAGGTGGGCACAGTAAATTATTTCAAGGAGATCGAAATGGGCAACCTCGATCCCAGGAAGATGCTCGAAGATCGGTAAGTTTGAGTAAATAATGTATGCCTGGCTTTGATTTTGTAGAAACCTTAAGAAACAGGAGACAGACGATGTCTGATGTTGGAAGAAGAATTAAAGATGTGGTTGCCCGGACACTCAAAGTCGATATCGGCCGCGTAGTCGATGAGGCCCGCTTTGTCGAGGACCTTGGGGCGGAATCCATTCAGAGCGTCGAGTTGATCGCCGCATTTGAAGAGGAATTCGATATCGAGATGGACGAAGAAGCGGCCCTGGCGGTAAAAACTGTTGGCCATGCTAAAAAATTCATCGAGAACATATTATAGTACCCCACAATTGTGGCGGATATATGTGTTTTGTGATGTTCAGGGACGAACAAAGGAACAACAACAAACAGATATGGGATTTCAGACGAATTATGGGGGGGGGGGAATCGAGTCGTTACTGCTAAAACATAATAATACCCATCTTTTTGTCGGTAGTCTCATTGGAAATGTGCAAATGCTCAATTTGTCACATACTAAGGGGGGTTGTCGGATTTTGCCGCATTTCCATATAACCCCTTACGTGATAATAGGTTAGGGCGGATTTGCTCGATTTTGTCCGAAAATCCGGCGTTAATCAGGTTTACTTTTGGGTGATCTGAGATTATCATGCCTGTTGTGTGGATGATTGGTGGAAATGCAAAGGTAGAGGTTGCAAATTGGTGACGAGAAGAACCAGGAGATTGATAGGTGTCAGCAAAATTGATCAAAGGAAACGAGATAGCGGCGCAGATTCGCGAAGAGATCAAGGAAGGCGTTAAACATCTCAAGGCAGCAAAAGGAATCACTCCCGGTTTGGTGACTATACTGGTGGGCAATGATCCGGCTTCGGAAAGCTATGTTCGGGCCAAGCAGAAAGCAGCCCATGATCTTGGTTTTAACTCGGTCCAGGAATCTCCGCCGACGGATATCAGCGAAGATGATTTGCTTAAACTGGTGGATAAGTATAACAAAGACGAAAAGTTTCATGGTATCCTGGTGCAACTGCCGCTGCCGAAACATATTGACGAAAACAAGGTTCTTTATGCGATCGATCCGAATAAAGACGTCGATGGGTTTCATCCGGTTAACGTGGGTAGGATGGTGATCGGCAAGCCGGTATTTTTGCCTTGTACTCCGTATGGTATTCAGCAAATGCTGATCCGTTCGGGCACAAAAACAGAAGGGGCCGAGGTGGTGGTCGTCGGACGGAGCAATATAGTCGGTAAACCGATCGCTAATATTCTGCTGCAAAAAAAAGAAGGCGCCAACGCGACAGTTACCATTTGTCATACGCGAACCAAAAACATAGCAGAACATACCCGCCGGGCTGATATTCTGATCGTGGCAGCCGGCGTACAAAAAGCAGTGACGGCTGATATGGTAAAGCCGGGAGCGGTTGTCATTGACGTAGGCGTTAATGAAATCGGACGAACCGCAGGGGGTAAACGTATTCTGGTGGGTGATGTGGATTTCGAGGCGGTTAAAGAAGTTGCCTCGGCGATTACGCCGGTACCCAATGGCGTAGGGCCGATGACGATTACTATGCTGATGCTTAATACGCTGCACGCGGCGGAACGGACGGCAAAGTAAAAAAACGAAAGCTAAGTAAGGGACTGGTTAGTGAAAAATATAATGGCAACGTTGTCCCAGCGTGGGTTTGTCAGTCACGAATCTGACGACGACATGGCGGGGAAATTGGGAAAGCCTGTAGTGTTGTATGCAGGCTTTGACCCGACGGCGGATAGTCTGCATGTTGGTCATCTGATGCAGATAATGCTGTTGGCGCAATTTCAACGGCATGGTCATACGCCGATCGCGCTGGTAGGCGGGGCTACGGCGATGATCGGCGATCCCAGCGGCAAGAGTGAAGAGCGCAACCTGCTTAGTGAAGAAACTATCCAGCAAAACATGGAGGGAATCCAAAAGCAGTTGCACAGGTTTCTGGATTTTAGTTGCGATGGGAACCGGGCTATTATGGTCAATAACGCCGACTGGATCGGCAAGTTTAGTTTTGTGGAATTTTTGCGTGATGTGGGCAAGCATTTTCGCGTAGGGGAGATGATGGGGAAAGAGTCGGTGCGGAAGCGACTGCAAAGTGAGGTTGGGATGAGTTTTACGGAGTTCAGTTATCAGTTGCTGCAATCGTACGATTTTCTGCATCTGAGCCGGGAGTATGACTGTACGCTGCAGGTGGGGGGGGACGATCAGTGGGGCAATATCACGGCCGGGATCGATCTGGTACGAAAACTGGATGGGCGAGCGGTTTATGGTTTGACGTCTCCGCTTCTGACTAACGCAGGTGGGCAGAAGTTTGGCAAGACCGAAGCCGGAGCTGTGTGGCTGGATGAGCAAAAGACCAGTCCGTACGAGTTTTATCAGTATTGGGTCCGCACCGATGATCGTGACGTGGTGGGACTGTTAAAGCTGTTTACATTTTTGCCGATGGAACGGATTGCCGAGTTGGAAAAACAGGTACATGATGAGCCGGAGGCCCGTCAGTCGCAAAAAGTGCTGGCCCAGGAAGTGACCAAACTGGTACACGGTGATGAACAGGTAGCGTTAGCGGTAAAGGCGTCGCAGGTGCTGTTCGGACAGGAGATCAGCGGTCTTTCGGATGAGATTTTGAACAGTATATTTAATGACGTACCCAGTTCAAAGGTTTCGCGGCGGCGGCTGTCGGAAGGAATTCCTCTGCCGGAGGCATTGTGTGATGCCAAGCTGTGCAGTTCTCGCGGCGAAGCGAAAAGACTTATCAAAAGCGGTGGGGTGTATGTGAACAACGTCAGAATAGATAGCATCGATTATACGTTAACAATGGAATCGCTGGCGTCGGAGAGTATGGTGGTATTGCGCAGCGGCAAAAAGAATTACCATCTCTTAAGATTCAGATGAAAGTTATAAAGTAAGAGAGTTCAAGCATGAAGTTGCCTAAAACAGATGAACCCGCCAAATATGTCGGACTTTATGTGGTCGATTTCGGCGATCAGTGCGGTCTCGGCTATACAGCGGAAGAAGTGGCGGTGCTGTTGGAATCGGAGGCGCTCGCTGGGGTGAAGGTGTACAAGATACATCGTGCTCAGCCGGACGGTACGATGGAGTTGGCGGGCGTGGCGCGAGATAAATTTTTTCTGGAAAGCGGGATGTTTTTCCACTGCCTGGACGACGTGAGCGGACGGGCCGATTATCAAAAGCTGGCAGCCTGGAGCGAGCGGCAGTTGCCGCCGTGTCGAGCGAAGCTGCATTTGGCACGAGGGTCGGATAATGAGTTGCTAATTGCGTTGGTGTACCCGGCTGAATATGAGCACGAAATGGGTTGTTGGCTGGCCGAGAGTGGTTTTCGCGGCAGCGGTCCGGTGGACGCGGGGGTGAGCCAGGTCGAGCGGTATTATCAGGGCGGATACGAAGTGCTGGAAAGAAATCAATTGTGGCCTCAGAAGTCAATAATCCCGCGTGAGCGGGAAGAGCTTTTGGCAAGTGCCGGCAGGGCAGTACAAAGGTAAAAAGTTATGATAGCCGGTTTTTGGCAGAAATGGTTGAGTTGGATCGCCTCGCTGGGGATTGGGGCAATGGCTGCCGGCAAGGGCAAAGATAAGATCGACCGTATGCGGCGTTTGGATTTTGGAACGAGCAGTCAAAAAATGGGAGTGCGTTTTACGGAGCGGCTGCGTGACCATTGGCGGCGACATTGGCTGAAAATACGAAAATAAGGTTATTTAGAACAATTATGACATTACCAATAGTTGCAATAGTAGGCCGGCCGAACGTGGGCAAGAGCAGTCTGTTAAATTCGCTGGCCGGGAAAAATATAAGTATAGTTGAGCCGACCGCGGGGGTAACGCGGGATCGGGTCAGCGTGGTGGTCGATCTGGATGAGAAGTATTTTGAACTGGTCGATACCGGTGGTTACGGAATCGAAGACCATGACGATCTGACCGAGCACGTCGAAGCACAAATCAAAATAGCCATAGATCGGGCTGATGTAGTGTTGTTTGTGGTGGATGTGCGTGAAGGGGTGACACCGTTGGATCAGGAAGTGGCGCAGCTTCTGCGGCGGCCGCAGTTGCGGGTGTTACTGGTGGCTAACAAAGCCGATTCACCGGCGATGGATGATATGACGGGCGAGTTTTTCGCGTTAGGTTTTGGCCAACCGCTGACGGTTTCGGCTCAGCACGGCCGTAATCGTCAGGAACTGGTTGAGCGGATTCTGGAAGAATTGGAAGGATGCCAGAGTGATCGGCCGCAAGAAATAGAAATGAAACTGGCGGTGGTAGGTAGGCGCAATGTAGGCAAAAGCACGTTTATCAATAATATTGTCGGTGAAGATCGTGTGATCGTCAGCGAAGTGCCGGGTACAACGCGTGATGCAATAGACGTGCGATTCGAAAAAGATGGGCAAAGTTTTGTGGCAATCGATACGGCCGGGGTGCGCAAGAAAAGCCAAATGATCAAGAACAGCATCGATTTTTACAGCTATACCCGAGCTACTCGTTCGATACGACGGGCAGACGTAGTGTTGTTTTTTATGGATGCCATCGAACCGGTTTCGCAGGTGGATAAGAAGTTGGCCCGGTTTATCGCTGATGAGTATAAGCCGTGCGTTATTGTAATAAATAAATGGGATATGGTGATAGACCAAACCGACACCCAGAAATATGGCGATTATCTGGACGAAGCTCTGCCGGGATTGGGGTACGCTCCGATCAGTTTTATTACCGCCAGCGAAGGCAAAAACGTTCCCAAACTGCTGGAGTTGGCCAAGCAATTATACAAGCAGAGTACCACCAGCGTTACCACCGGCAGACTAAACAAAGCGTTAAAACTAGTAACTTCTCAGCGAGCTCCTTCGGCCCGGCGAAAAACAGGACTGCCGCGCATATATTACGGTACGCAGGTAGGAACCCAGCCGCCGACGCTATTGTTATTCGTAAATAATCCTTCGGCCATTGACGATAATTATCGGCGTTATCTGATAAGTCATCTGCGAGAAATCCTGCCGTTTTCAGAAGTGCCCATCCGTCTGCTGCTGCGTCATCATAGAGGCGAGGGCGAAGACCTATAAGATTGGCCGATTTGGTAAGTGGTGAGAAACACGGGACAGGAATCCGGCAGGTTATTGTACGTGTTCGGCAGCCGGCTGACCCTTGAAGTTGTCGGGTTTCTTTTCGTCGGACTAGATTTTGAATTTTAGGGTTCCGGTTTTTGTTTTTTTATCTTGCTGTTTGGCTTTTTGCGCCCCGGCCTTCTGGGTTTTCTGCTGGGCCTCTTCGGCCTGGGCGGCGGCTTCGGCGGCCTTTTGTTTTTCGGCTTGCGCCTGCTTTTCAGCATCGGCGGCTTTTTGCGCATCGGCCTTTGCCTCCTGAGCTTTCTGTTGGGCCTCTTCGGCCTGGGCGGCGGCTTCGGCGGCCTTTTGTTTTTCGGCT
>CAZICK010000019.1:0-25721 GCA_964537505.1 uncultured Pirellulales bacterium | reverse complement strand
CCTCTTCGGCCTGGGCGGCGGCTTCGGCGGCCTTTTGTTTTTCGGCTTGCGCCTGTTGTTCAGCATCGGCAGCTTTTTGATTTGCCTGCTGGATCTGTTCTTTTGCTTTTTGGGTTTCCTGTTGGGCCTCTTCGGCCTGGGCGGCGGCTTCGGCGGCCTTTTGTTTTTCGGCTTGCGCCTGTTGTTCAGCATCGGCAGCTTTTTGATTTGCCTGCTGGATCTGTTCTTTTGCTTTTTGGGTTTCCTGTTGGGCCTTTTCGGCCTGAGCTATGGCTTCAGCGGCCTTTTGTCTTTCGGTTTGCGCCTGTTCTTCAGCCTGAGCGGCCTCCAGCTTTGCATGTTGGGTTTCTTCTTTCGCCTTTTGGGCCTCGGCTAAGGCTTCTTCCGCTCGCTTGATGGAGAGTCGGGCCTTTTGTTTTTCATTTCTGGCCTCGGCCTGAGCATGTTCAGCATCGAGGGTACCACGGAGATATTTTTCTTCGCGCGCTTCCAGCCCCCATGGGTCCGAAACGGCTTTATACAACGGATCGGAAGAAATAGGCAAATCGTGTTTTTTCTGGAGCATATCAACCATTTCATAATTGGGAGTTCCGCCGGAGGAGATGGTGGGAGTTAATATGAATATGACCTCCTTGGCCCGATCTTCGTAATCCTTGCTGGAGAAAAGAATGCCGAGCAGTGGTATATCCTTAAGGAACGGGACGCCCCGGACGATGGAGCTTCTTTCGATCTTTCTTATTCCTCCGACCACGAGGCTTTCACCGGGTCTGATCCGATTTTCGTCAATTTCGATAGATCGTTTGGTGATAATTCGTATCTGCTTTACACCTTCCGGGGTGGATTTGGAGCCGATGGTCGCGCTTGTCTCCATGCCTATAGTGCCATCGGCAAAGACATAGGGGGTAACCTCAAGAATATCTTCTACGTCGATGTACTCCGTCTTTTCGGAAACAAAACCGTCTCTTTGGTAGAGAAATTCTTTTTGCAGTGGTACGTGCTCGCTGGCATGAAATCTTGCGGTTTTACCGTTAACGACCTCTACCGACGGGTTCATCATAATTTTCAGATAGCCCCTGGAGACCAGCAGATCAACCAAGGCCCTGAACTCACGTCCGGGGACGCCTTCATTTCGAATATATCCGGTCTTAAGGCCAAAGGAAGCGCGGGCGGTTTCCCTGAGCGCGGCGCCGGGAAATGCCGGTAGTAAGTCGCCTCCAGTTGTTTTACCTCCCAGATAGATCGTTTCACCAAAGAGATTTTCTATCTTTAAGGTGGTTTCCCAGTCCATGGTCAGGTCTGCGTAAACCTCAGAGACAAGACAGTCGATTTTGACCTGGATGGGTTGGACATCAACAAGAACCAGGAACTCAAGGACATGCTGGGCCTCCTGCGCACTGGGGCACCTGACTATTAACTGGTTGACAGCAGGGTTGCAGGTGACGGTATAGTTTGGGGAACCAATGGTTTGTTTATCCTTCTGCATAATAACAGCGAACTGTTTGTTGACGATATCTTCCAGGTCTTTGGCGATGAGGTTACGGCAATAGTAAAATAGTTTCGTCTCTTCTTTGCCGTCAATTGTCTGTTGGATGATTTCCGGTGGGATAGTGTATATCTGTGGGATAGGGGTATTTGGTTCAGCCACGGGGTGAATCTCAGCCAAGTTGGTGAGTATTCTTTTAGACTCCATTTCAGTGGGTTTCTGGGAGAAGAGGTTCCCACAACCATAGGGGCAAAACGCCACCACAAAGATTAGAGGCGTAAGCAAAGCATTTCTGCTAAATTTGGCGGCGTGATTTAACATTGCGGCGCTATGTCTACTCATTTCGACAAAACCTCCACTGCTATAGTCTATACCGTTATCGGAACAAATGTCAAGCTTATTACAAAAAAGAACTGTATTTATTTGGAGTGGTAGAGGCGTTTTTTCTTTTTGTAATCTGGGGCCGTCCAAGCTGGAAGGTCGGCCAGCCCAGGCGATATCGCCGCAAAATCAGCTAATAACGGCTTTTCAGCCTTTTCGAATCTTACGGTGCTGCCTGAAAGTCTGTTTACAGTACTGATATTGGGGGATAAATTTGTTTGACCGGGCGGGATTACTTTGGTAGCGTGTTGCGTTTGGGTGTAAAGAAAAGCCGCTAAGACAGTGGTTGTTAAAGGAAAGGTCAAGAATGAATATCTGTGTTGTTGGCTTGCAATGGGGCGATGAAGGCAAGGGCAAGGTAATTGATCGTATGAGTGAATCAGCGGATATGGTGATTCGCTATAGCGGGGGAGCCAATGCGGGCCATACGGTTGTGCGAAGCAATAGCGAAACGGCTTTTAAGCTGCATCTTCTGCCCAGCGGCATTCTGCGGGAAGGGTTATTGTGTGTGATAACCAATGGGGTGGCGCTGGACGGCGAGGTTCTGTTGGGTGAGATAGCAGGGCTTGAGGAGCGGGGGATGAAGGTTGGAGACAACTTGCGGATATCGGGGCGTGCTCATCTGGTGATGGATTATCACAAGAAGCAGGATCGGCTCAGCGAAGAAGCGATGGGTAAGGCTAAGATTGGGACCACCGTCCGCGGTATCGGTCCGTGTTACAGCGATAAGGTTGCGCGCAACACCGCTTTACGGGTGGCCGATCTGCTGGACCTGGAGATTATGCGTGAGAAGTTGAAAAGGATATTGGAATATAAGAATAAACTTTTCGCAGCGATCTATCATGACCTTGAGCCGATGGATTTGGAGGAGATTTTTGAGAAATGTCGAGGTTGGTCGGATCGAATTGCCCCGCTCAT
Organism: uncultured Pirellulales bacterium; assembly: GCA_964537505.1. GTDB lineage: Bacteria > Planctomycetota > Phycisphaerae > Sedimentisphaerales > SM23-30 > DAINBT01. The sequence continues at coordinate 22,939 of CAZICK010000019.1, read as the reverse complement.
TACCGACACCACGTTTCTTTTGCATCAGGCCTGGGGACAGGGCAAAAGGATGCTGTTCGAAGGGGCTCAGGGAACATTGCTGGATTTGGATCATGGCACATTTCCGTATGTAACATCGAGCAATTCCAGTGCGGTAGGACTGCCGGCCGCTACGGGACTGCCGGCTAAAGCGATCGACCGTTATGTAGGAGTGGCCAAGGCCTATACCACACGTGTGGGAGGCGGCCCGTTTCCCACTGAGCAAGACAACGAAGTCGGTGATTATATTCGCGAAAAAGGTCATGAGTATGGAACCACCACAGGTCGGCCAAGGCGTTGCGGTTGGTTTGATGCCGTCACTGTGGGCTATTCAGTCAGGATCGGCGGTATCGATGAGATAATAGTGCAGCATCTGGATACTCTAAGCGGTCTGAAAGAACTGAAAGTGTGTACCGCATATCGCTATAAAGGCGAAAAGTTGGAATTTTTCCCGGCAGAAGAGGTGATACTCAAAGAGGTTCAGTGCGAATATCAGACGTTCGAGGGTTTCGATCAGGATATCAGTGGGGTTGGTTCTTTCGAGCAGTTGCCCGAGCAGGCGAAAAAGTATATTCTGTTTCTGGAAGAGATATTACAGGTTCCAATTCGGATGGTCGGCATTGGTCCGAGCCGAGATCAAATGCTGTCGGTGACTCACTAATGCGAGGATAACGAAAGTTAAGACCGAATATATGAGTAATAACTGCCAATTACATCCTGTTTTAGGGATTCCCATGAACAGGCTGCCGAGGCATATTGCCATAATTATGGATGGTAATGGTCGTTGGGCCCAACATCGCGGTTTGCCGCGTATCGAAGGACACCGTAACGGTAGTAAGGGTGTTCGTTTTACCATAACCGAAACAGCTCGGCTGGGTGTCGAGTGCCTGACGTTGTATTCGTTCAGCACCGAAAACTGGAAACGACCGCCCGAAGAGGTGGCAGGGTTGATGGATCTCTATGAACAGTATCTGATCGAAGAACGGCCGACCATTATGAATAACAATATAAAGGTACGTCATATCGGGTTTGAGCAGATACTGCCTGATCGCGTTCTGCGTGAACTGCGCGAAACGGTTCGGATCAGTCAAGACAATACCGGTATGACACTATGTCTGGCATTGAACTATTCAGGACGGTCGGAACTTGTCGCCGCGATTCAAAAGATGGTTAATGACAGCCGGGATGGATCACTCAAAGCCAAAGATATAGACGAAACAATGGTCAGTTCGTATCTTGATACCGCAGGTCTGCCGGACCCGGATCTGCTGATTCGCACGGCAGGTGAAATGCGGATCAGTAATTTTCTGCTGTGGCAGATATCTTATGCGGAACTATACGTGACGGACGTTTTATGGCCCGATTTTGACGGTGACGTTTTGTATGGGGCAATAAAGGATTATGCTGGTCGTGACCGCCGATTCGGTGGCCTTAAGGTAGATGCCAAATAAATCAGGGCACGGTGTGCGTAAAGCCATGCCCTTACATAAATACTGTCATCGCATATCTGTTGGATATATATGCATGGGAAATAGGTTGTAGAGAGTATGGCATTAAAATCGGCAATGGCCAGGCGGGTGGTATTGGGTACGCTGATGAGCGTGGCTCTGGCGGGGGTGCTGTTGGGTGAAGGTTGGCTGGGGAGTCGGGACTATTTTGTTTTGTCGGAAAAGTTTCGGGGGATTGGTTTTGCCCTGTTGGTTATGGTGATGCTCGTAAAGGCAGTGGCGGAGTTGGCCACTATGGCCCGTGCTAAGGGGATAAATCCTGTGGTTTTGGTGATAATTCCGGCGGTGATGCTGCTGGTGACGGGGCCGTTTTGGTCTGCCGAAGAGTCGCTGGGATTGGCTTTGGCGGGGGTGGTGTTCGGCAGTCTGCTTGCAGCGGCCCTGGTCCAGGGGGCAAAAAACGGCACAGAAAACACACTGGTCAATCTGGGAGCGAGCTGTTTTTCGGTAATTTATCTGGGCTTTGGAGGATATTTTTTAGTTGCGATCAGGCTCATCGGCCGGGACGGTGGCGATCTATGGAGTCAAGCGGGCACAGTGGTGATGTTTCTGGCGTGCGTAAAGTCTGCTGACATAGGGGCTTACTTCACAGGTCGATTTATAGGACGTCACAAATGGGCGCCCTCGATCAGTCCGAAAAAGACCTGGGAAGGTTTTTTCGGGGGAATGGCCCTGGCGGTAATTGTGGCATCGCTTTTTGCCGGGTTTTCTGATATAATGTATTTTGAAAAAGCGGTAGTATTCGGCATTGCGGTGGCGGTGAGCGGACAGTTGGGTGATCTGCTGGAATCGATGCTCAAGCGTGACGCCGGTAGTAAGGACTCGGCGAATTTGGTGCCGGAGTTCGGTGGAGTAATGGATATGCTGGATTCTCCCTTGGTGGCGGCGCCAGTGGCATATATGCTGTTTATGTGGTGATCCGCCCTGCGAGGTTTTACTAAAGATGGATTCCCGCGGTAGCGGGAATAACAAATGGAACTGACCTTAACGCTGGAAAATCTGGAAAAACGCGTGCAGTTGTTCGGCACGGCAGACGATAATCTGCGGATTATGCGCGAGATATGCGATGTGCGTATCACAGCCCGCGATGGTCGGATCAAGCTCTCCGGGACTAGAGATGCGGTGGCCAAGGCCGCCGGCCTGTTAGAGTCGATGCAGGAACATCTCAATAAAAGCAATGTCATTACGAAAAAAGACATGCTGCGATTGTTGGGCAATGCGGTTGTCATATCAATGCAGGATAAGACCCATCAGATCGAAGTTTACGTACGGGGCCGGGCAATCGAAGCACGGACCGCCGGTCAGGAAAAATATATTGGGGCGATAGAAGAGAACGACATGGTTTTTTGTACTGGGCCGGCTGGTACCGGCAAGACCTATCTGGCAGTTGCCATGGCGGTTTCTATGCTTAAAGGTGATAAAATCCGTCGGATTATTCTGGCTCGGCCGGCAGTTGAAGCAGGGGAAAAACTGGGTTTCCTTCCCGGTGATATGCAAGCCAAAGTGAACCCCTATCTGCGCCCGCTGTTCGATGCCCTGGGCGATATGATGAAATACGATCAGGTCAAACAGTTTATGCAAAATGACATAATCGAGGTGGTTCCGCTGGCGTTTATGCGGGGCAGAACGCTTAACAACGCCGTGGTGATTCTCGATGAAGCACAAAATACCACCAAATCCCAAATGTTGATGTTTCTGACACGTCTGGGACACGACTCAAAAATGATTGTCACCGGAGATGATAGTCAAACCGATCTGGGAGACGGCCAGATCTCCGGGCTAGTCGATGCCATGGTTCGGCTGAAAGGTATCAAAGGGATCACTTTTGTACGATTAACCGATGCCGATATTGTACGTCATCGGCTGGTGCAAAATATCGTCAAGGCTTACGAGGGAAACAAGAGTAAAGAGTAAATGAGTAGATGAGATCAGTGGATAAGTAATGAAGAGCTTGGGTAAAAAGAAACCAAAACGTTTCAGCAAAGGACGCGCCAACGATAGTGAATTTGCTTCTTGGCTGCAGAAGTTCTCCGACTCGGGCGCCTTGGTTTCCATATTGTTATTGGTGGTGTTTATCATCATCGCCAGCGCAATCCTTTCGGCTGATAGCAGGCTGTACGAGTCGAAGGCCGGTTTCTGGGCATTTGTCAAGTCGCTGCTCGTCATAGGATCCATTATAACGTTCTTAAGCATCGGACTGGGCCATTACGTGATGGCGTATGAGCCGCGAATCGTGAAAAATCATCTGCGAGGCAGTGTATTACTGGCGTCACTGTTAATTATGATCGGCCTGGTCCGTCTGGGGGTGATTCGGGGTTGGCCGATGCATCTGCTTGTGGTGCCCGTAATGATTACCGCGATCATGATGACCATCGCCTACTCACAACGTTTGGCTCTGGGCATTAGTGCATTCTTGGGGTTGATTAGCGTACTGGCATGGGCGGATATGGCCAACACCTTTAAGGAAGGACTGGGTATTCTCCTGGCCACCGGCAGTGGGGTGGGCATCGCTATATTGTCCCTGCGTGAGATACGGACCCGCACCAAACTGATCGAAGTATGTGGGATGGCGGGTATTGTTGTTTTTGCGATGAATTTGATTCTGTCGCATTGGCATAGTAAAGATTGGCAATTTTGGAACAGTCTCCTGGTAGGCGGGGCAACATGGGCGGTCGGTTTTCTGATGCAGGGATTTCTGCCGGTGATCGAACGAGTTTTCCGTACTGCCAGCAATATGACGCTGCTGGATTACGGTGAAGCGACCAAGCCGCTGCTAAAACGTTTGGCCGTGGAAGCACCGGGAACCTTCAACCACAGTTGGCAGGTCGGAATGCTCTCTGAGGCGGCGGCCGAGGCGGTGGGCGCCAATGGACTGCTATGTCGGGTGGGAAGTTACTATCACGACGTAGGCAAACTGAATAAACCACGATACTTCGTGGAAAACCAGGCTGAATACTTCAATCAGCACCGGGAACTGTCGCCAACCATGAGCCGTATGATCATCGTCGGACATGTCAGAGATGGGCTTGAATTGCTGCAGGAATATAAGATTCCACGTATTCTACATCAGTTTACGGATACGCATCACGGCACAACACTGGTGGAGTTCTTCTACTATGAGGCGATAAAAAAAGGGCCGGACTCCGGACGGAAAATCGCCGAGACGGAATTCCGCTATCCGGGCCACAAACCGGCCTCCAGGGAAGCAGCAATTGTCATGCTGGCCGATGCCGTGGAAGGCGCCAGCCGTGCCGTGAACGAACCAACTCCAAGCCGTATCGAAAACCTGGTGCACGATATAGCTATGAAACGCCTTCAGGACGGCCAGTTCAACGATTGTGATCTGACTATGCGTGAACTACACCTTATCGAAGAAAGCCTGATCAAGAGTCTGTGTGGAATGTATCATGCGAGGATTGCCTATCCGAAACAGGAACTACCTAAACCGGCAAAGACCGCAACCAAATAGGGCGCCATATATTGAGTGGAATTGAGATCGAAATATGCGACAATCAGGACGCTTTGGCAATTGACCGTGGCCAGTTGGTCCAAACCGTTAAGTATGTTTTGCAACAAATGAGCGTAAGCAAGGCACAGATCAGCCTCGCAATTGTGGATGAGGCGACCATCCGCGAGCTAAAAGAGAAATATTTTGGCGTATCGGAGGTCACAGATGTGATTAGTTTCGATCTGCGTGACCAGAACCGACAAGAGCCGAATGGCCTGCAGAAGACTGTAGATTGTGATATTGTGGTTAACGCTCAGGTTGCGATCCGAACAGCCAGGCAGCAAGGCGGTGATCCGTTGGCAGAGTTGAATCTCTATGTAGTGCATGGACTGCTGCATCAGTTGGGCTATGATGATCAGACGGACCGGCACGCTGAAATTATGCACAAAAAGGAAGACCAGCTACTGGAGGAGTTGGGTTTTGGTAAAGTATTTGGGGGCATGGAGTAGATAGCCGTGCCTGGATCGTGGTGTTTGCTGATCGCAACGATCTTTATTCTGCTGACGTTGTTTTTTTCCGTAAGCCATTTGGCTCTGCGCCATGTTTCGTGGGTCAAGCTCGAGGAGGCGTTTTTGGCCCAGGGATGCCCACAACGTGCGCAGACACTTCGGGATCGCCAATCTAAACTGGTTTCCAGCACCGCTACCCTGAGATTGCTGTCTAGTTTGGTATTGCCTTTGTGTGTGGTGTACTATCTTGCCATGGATGACGGCGGGGCGGGCGTTTTGTTGCTGGTAGAAGCGTTCATCATTTCTGCCTTGATGTTGAGTGTTTTTTCAGTGGCCATTCCATACGCCTGGGCCAAGTATGCCGGGACCTTGCTGCTGGTCCGTTGTTATCCGGTTCTGCGACTGTTGGAATGGATCGTTTGGCCGTTAACAGCGGCTCTGGATTTTATTGATCCGGTGATTCGCCATTTGGCGGGCGTTTCGGTTGATCAGTCCAACGGCCGACTCGATGAGAAACAGGAAGAACTGCTCAACGTTGTCGAAGAAGGCGAAAAAGATGGCGTAGTCGATGAAGAAGAGCGGGAGATGATCACCTCGGTACTGGAGTTTCGCGATACCACCACAGGTGAGATTATGACGCCGCGGACCGAGGTGGTTGGTATTGATACCAAGTCATCTCTGTCAGAGGCCGTAGAGATTGTTATGAATAAAGGTCATTCGCGTTATCCTGTGTATGAGGGAACAATCGATAAAGTTGTTGGATTACTATATGCCAAGGATCTGCTCAGCGAGGTGAATCATCCAGACGGTATCAGTGACATTCGCCATCGGCTGCGTGAACCTTTCTTTGTTCCGGAAAGCAAAACCGTACGAGATCTGCTGCACGATTTTCAAAATCAGAAGATTCATGTAGCCGTAGTGCTCGATGAGTATGGCGGGACCGCCGGGCTGGTAACCATCGAAGACGTTCTGGAAGAACTGGTCGGCGAAATAGTCGATGAGTACGAGCCGCCACAGAGTCAGCCGATCAAAAAGATCAACGAAAATACTATAGAGGTCGATGCCCGTTTTGAAGTCGATCAACTCAACGACGAATTTGACCTGAAGATACCTGATAGTGCCGACTACGAGACCATTGGCGGCTTCGCCTTTTCCAAACTGGGTTACATACCCAAGGCGGGCGAGACTTTCGAGCACGAAAATCTTCACTTTACGATAATTGACGCCGGAAATCGCAAGATCAATCGGCTGCAAGTTGTAATTACTCCCCACCAGGAAGAACCGCAAGACTGAACGTTATGAGTACCGTCAAAGATCAGGCGATCTGTATTCGCAGTGTTAATTACTCGGAGAGCAGTCAGATTGTCACTCTTTTTGGCCGTGGTAACGGTAAGATTCGTGCCATTGCCAAAGGTAGTCGTCGGGGGCGCGGTAAATTCGGCGTGGGAATTGACGTGTTGACCGGCGGGGCAGTTATCTTTGTACCGGCTCGTAACGAAAGCACTTTGGCCACGTTGACCGAGTTTGATGTGCAGGAACCGTTTCCCGGGCTGAGACGCGATTTGCTGGCACTGCACTGCGGCCAATATATGTGTGAACTGCTGGGACAGTTCACCGAGGACCTTGATCCGCACGAAGCGCTTTATGGTGCCTTTGCAGCGGCGCTTGAGCAACTGCAGGCAACCGATCGGGCCGAGGTGACGCTGCTCGGGTTTGAACTGATACTACTACATGAGATCGGACTAAGCCCGGTATGGAACCGATGCAGCAGTTGCCAGAGGGATCTGCCGGCTAAAGGGCGTATTTATTTCAGCAGCAGCGCAGGCGGAGTGCTTTGCCGTGACTGCGAACCGGCAGTAATCGAAAAACGGTTTGTTGAACCACACGTATTGCAAATACTACAAAATCCCACTATGGCCAAACGTGCCTCCCGACAAAACGTAATCGAGGCCCATGAGTTGCTCAGTTATCATCAGCGGGAGTTGGCGGGCAAACAAACCGCTGCCATGAAGTTCCTTAATCAGTTGTTGCATAACCACACCGGCGAGTCGGTGAATGAGTAAGTGAGTAAGAAATGGGTTTTGTTGACGACAGTGACATTTGGGAAGTGGACGAAGAAAATATCGACGAACCGATCAGATTCCGTGATCGCGTTACCGAATGTCCAAATTGTAAGCAATCCATTACCGAAGATATGGACAGTTGCCCGTTTTGCGGCGACATATTGTTTCGCCATCTGAAAGATGGTACGTTTAGCCCACGCAGAGGTCCGCTGGCGAAGGTCGTTGCTGTCATAATTATCACGCTGATACTAATGGGCGTTTTGGCATTTGTGCTAACGACCCTTGGTGTTCTTTGATCCCCATTCGGTCTCGAAAAAAAAATGGTGGTAAATTAAGCCCGTACGCATTGCCCTGTCGATAGAGGTTACGACGAGGCTGTGTGGGTCTCCCAGCTATGGCTGGGACAGCCTGGCTTGGAGGGTCCGGGTTACGGCGAACTCGGATCCTTCCTTTTTTCTCCAACCTCCATACCCAGTTGGTCATTACGCAAATCTTCTCGCGTTTCTGTAATTCACTTATTTGTAATAAGTTACGAAAATTAAGCCGTAAAAGCATCAGCACCACTAAGGACCAGATTCCTCAAAGTTGCTGTTGCATTTGGTAAACGTTGTCATCCCACAAAACAGACAATTCATAACATTATGATTGAAAAGCGATTATGGCAGGTTTTCAGCCTGGCTCTGGTAAACTATGTCTCACAAAAACAACACAGCTGTTTGGCAAATGGTTTTCGGTCTTGGAATGGTTGTTCCCGCGTACGAATATAACTCTTTACAGCACAACAGGTTAAGGAATATTTGCGGTTTATGTGCGATTTGCTTTGTTTAATGGTATCGATTTTGCGTGTTATAACAACAGAGAGTAATCTGGCGAAGCGATCTATAGTTTCACCTGTGCCATGCGTTTATGATCAAGTTTTGTCTTCCGTGTGGAATCCATACGGCATTGGAGAGGAGAAGAGATTTGCAAGAAGCTCACCTTGACAGATCTTCGGCGGCCGTTTTTACGGTTGACCCTGATCTTCGCAACGAGATTTTGGCTTGTCTGAAGCAATTAAAGGGTGTCAACCCACGCGTGTTAAACCATTTAGGCGATTTTGAATCGCTTCTTCAGGAACAATCGGTCTGTCTGGTTTTACCGGTATTGTCAAACGGCCATGGTCCGGGTGGAGTGTCAACGGCGGCCGAGTTCGATAAAATTATGCAATTCCTCCCGCGGCTGCGGAATCAACATCCTTTTTGCCAGGTGCTGCTGATAACATCATCCAAGCTGTCACTCCATCAGAGTTGTCAGGCGGTGGCGAATGGTGTGGCAAACATTGTTGACCGTAATCAAAGCGATTTTTGCAAGGTCTTTCCCAATTACATTAATACGTCTTATCGGCATTTCCAGGAACTACAGAGACGCCAACGATCGGAGGAGTTGTCCTCACAATTTGAGCAATACGGTATGGTCGGCAGTAGTAGCGCCTTGGCGAAGGTAATTAAGAAAGCCCGTCAAGCTGCGCGGATTTCTGATGCCTCCATAATCATCTACGGTGAATCGGGGACCGGAAAACAGCGATTAGCGGAAATGATCCACGAACTGGACGAAAAGCGTAATCTCCATCCGTTCGTTTGTGTAAACTGTGCCGCAATAGCCGGAACGCTGGCCGAAAGCGAAATGTTCGGCCATAAGAAAGGAGCCTTTACCGGCGCCAGTGAGGACAGACCGGGCTATTTTCGTACTGCCGATGGCGGTACGATCTTGTTAGATGAAATTGGAGAACTGGATATTTCTCTACAGCCAAAAATTCTGCGGGTTTCACAGGAAAACCGAATTTTGCCGGTGGGCAGTGACCAGGAATATCATGTTGACGTACGGTTGATCGCCGCGACACATCGCGATCTCGAACAGATGGTCCATGAAGGTCGTTTTCGTCTTGATCTTTACCAGCGACTTAACGTAATTCAATTGAAGGTTCCTCCACTGCGCCAGCGTAAAGAAGATATTCCCGTCTTGTTCGAGAGCTTCCTGAAAAAGTATGCCCATTACAGTCCATGTGGAATTACGTCTGTCGATCCCTATGTGTACGAAATTCTGGCTCAGGTCATAGGGCCCGGAAATATTCGCGAACTGGAAAACATCGTAAGACAAATCCTGGCCTTCAAAGAAAGCGGTCAACGGATTGAAATAACCGATCTGCCCAGCGAATTGGTCCAGAAAAGCGACTTTGGGTCCGACAAAACAGATATTGAAGTTCCAGATAAAATCATCGAGGCTATGGTCAAAGGCAAAAAAAGTCTTGCCGATGCTGTTGACGAATATGAAAGCTTTATGCTTGCCCGTCTGGTAGAGCGAGGTGTCAGCCGAACCACTTTGGCCGGCAGCTTAGGTATCACTCGCAGGACGCTTTATAATAAGCTGCAAAAATATAATCTGAGTCAGGGTAAGTAAACACGCGAAACCCACCTGCGGCAGAAATTGACCCTATAAAGCCAGAATTTGCCTGTCTGCGGAAGATTTCCGGTCACTCAGCCAGGACACATCGGCCATAAGCCCAATTTCGCAAAGCATCAATTCGCTCGGCCATGGTTACCGATAACGGTGGAGATGTCCCGATTACTTTGAGAATTGTGTCGGTATTGAGTTCGATCTTGTTCATATATGCCTCATGCATACCCGATATTATGGCCTGCTCGATTTCCGCGCCGCTGAACCCTTCCGCCGAATCAGCCAATTTGTCCAGATCAAACTTATTCGGATCATGAAATCGCTTCCGCAGATGTATGGCGAAGATGTCACTGCGGGTCTGGCGTTGGGGAAGATCCACAAAGAAAATCTCGTCAAACCGGCCCTTACGAAGCAACTCCGGAGGCAATGCCTCGATATCATTAGCCGTCGCAACCAAAAAGACCGGTTCCTGATGCTCCTGCATCCACGTCAGTAGTGTACCGAACATCCGTTGGGAAAGGCCTCCATCGGTGTTCCGGCTTGCCGCCGAGGCAAACGCCTTTTCGATCTCATCGATCCACAAAATGATCGGCGCCATCATCTCGGCCTGCCGCAGTGACATACGTAAACGTCGTTCCGATTCGCCGATGTAACGATCATAAAGCGCTCCGGTGTCCATACGCAGCAGCGGACGCTGCCAGGCGGTGGCAATCGCTTTAGCACATAAACTCTTACCAGCCCCCTGGACACCGAGCATGAGAACGCCGCGAGGTGCGTCGATTCCGAACTTCAGTGCGTCATCGCCTAAAGCGTTTTGTCTCTGCGACAGCCATCGTTTGAGCCGACACAATCCGCCAATCTCGTTCAGATTGGCCGGACTTTCCACATATTCGAGCAATCCGTCGGTGTGTAACATCTGGCGTTTCCGCGCCAAGACGCCATTGATATCATCACGGTCGAATCGATGGTCTTCGGCTACGGTCTCGACAATGATCTGCTCTGCCTGACGGCGGGTCAAACCACGCAAATTACGAATGATAGTCTTGAAACCTTTGCGGGTTATATCGACCTCAATTGGTTTTTGCTTATGTAAACTGCGTAACGTTCGCAGCACAATGTCTTCCAGTTCTTCCTCACCCGGCATAGAAATATCGAAATGAGTGGTATAACAACTTATCTGTTTAGGCAACTCCGAACTGGTATCAATCAAAATCAGAGTACTGCCCATCCGCTCGAATTTATAGATCAAGTCACGCATTACACGTAGCGTTCGCGCATCGTTGAGATGATCGATCAGATCCAAAGCTACCGCGATAAAACGGCCATCCTGATGGGACAGATAAAGCATCGCCGCCGCTGGATTTTCCGTTTCCGGCACCGACTCACTGTTAGAGAGCAAACCGTCCCGTATGCCTTCGGTTATCGTCCACAACCGTAAGTCCAGTTGCAGGTTTACTGCCGCTTCCACAACCAGTTCGCGAGTATATACCTCTTCGGTTGTGGTGATCAAAACACAGGGATGACGTCCATCGAACATCTGTTCCAGACGAGCCGAATCATCCATAGCAAACCTCTCTTACTCTGAGTTTCATATATCAAATCGTCATGACCCGCCGCCGTGACCACAATTCGCAATCCTACACGATCCATCCTGATTATGCAAGCTAACGTGCCAATAGTCCTTTAAATCGCTCGTCCGAAGGGTATATTGCCAAAGCTCTTTTCAGGGCCGTCAGGGCCATTTCACGCCGATCAGCCTGCTTGAGTGCCAGTACCTGATTGTACATAACCACAGCGCTACGCTGGCCCAGATCGATGGCTTTTGTAAAATGCTCGGCGGCCAAATCATAATGTTTGTTTTTCATTTCGAGTTCGGCGATGGCCAAATGAGGCTCAGGTAAAGATGGATCGATTCGGGCCACGGAATGATAATAGTAAAGTGATTTTTGGGTCTGTCCACTTTCAGCGGCGACGTGCCCCAGATACAAAGCAGCCTTGACATGGTTAGGATCCGTTTGGACAGCTTTGCCAAACGCCCCCTCGGCAGAAAGCATCTGACGGGTTTGAAAATAACAATAACCCAGCCGATAGTAGTCTTCCGCTGTAGGTTTCTTAGCGGAACTAATCAGCCGCGAATAGCAGGCCGACGCTTCCTGGTACATTTTTTCGTGAATATAAAGGTCGGCCAGTAACCGATTGGCCTCGGCTCTCGGGCCTTCGCACGTGCGACGGGCAAACTCCAAAGTATCGATAGCAGTGCCATAGTAACCCGCGGCCATCTCTGCCTGCGCCAAGTTTATATGTAACGGTATTTGTTCCGGACGCTTTTCAATCAGATCGCGATAAACAGCAGCCGCCTCGGCCGGCTTGTCGCTACGCATAAAAATATGCGCCAAAAGCTCCAGGGCCTCGACATTTCCAGGATACGTCTTCAGATAATCGATGATTTCATCCTGTGCCCTGGACCATTGCCCCAATTCAATAAGACAACGTGACATTAAAATACCATATTCCCTTTTCAGCTTGGATGTATCCATTTTCCGAAGGGTCGCCAGCGCCTTCTCGTACCGACCGGCCATATATTGCGCTTGCCCGAGATAGCCGAACAGTTCAGGGTCCGTGGTCTCTTTCTCAAGCTCGATTGCTTTTTGATAAGCGTCGATGGCCTGTTCCCATTGGTTCAATCGGGCATACGCGTGGCCCAGATTGGTATAGAGATCGCTTGTCTTTTTCTTTGCCGGCGTTTGTTCATAATGCCGGACAGCATCGACAAAACGCCCTTCCTGAAAAGCACGATTACCCGGATCGGTATCTTCCCGGGCTGCCACAGACGCCAAAGCCATAAACACCACCGATAATATAAGTAAACACCTTAAGTAACTCATATCCATTATCTGCTCTTAACAGGCCATTCGAAATGTATCTGTTGAACGCACCAGACAGCCACAGGCTTGTTGTTATATACTGCCGGGCTGAACCGCCACTGAGCGACACACTGCCGGGCTACTTCTGCGAAACGCTCGTCGCCGGTAACCTGCTGCACCTCTATCGTGCTGACATTCCCCTCGGCATCTACCAAAAAACGCAGGGTCACAGCGCCTTCAAGTCTGTATGACCCGGCCCATGACGGGTAGTCCGGCAACTTGTAACTGATTTTACGCGGCGGTTCGTCCACCGCGGATAATCCCGCCAGACCTGTCGCTGCGGCAGCAGACTGTGATTGCGCCTTGGGCGGGATCACAATTTCCATTGCCTCAATCGCCAGCGGCAGCGGCATCAAAGAAATCTCCGGCACCCACTCGGCCACGCGGGGATCGAACCGCTGAGGTTCCTGCTGCAACATCTCCAGCGGCTTTGCTTCGGGTCGGCTCAGATATACCTCGGAAAACTCCGGAACAACATTTTCTACGGCCTGTATCTCCTGATCGGGAAGGGCTGACGGAAAAATTTCCATCGTGGAGTAAGTTAGTCGCTCCGCCGGTTCACGCGGAGTACGATTCAGCCGGCCGAGCACGAAAAAAAACACCCCGTTAGCGACGACGGCTATCATTACCATCAGCCAGCCCAACCGATGCATACGCCGGCCTCCATACAGCACATCAGCGTAGTTGCCGCTTGGCGGCGTCAATCCTGGCGAAACCGTCAGGTTAGTATTGTCAGAGTTTATATTCATCATTTGTCTTTTTGTCGGGTGGCAAGGGCGACTCGACTGATTCCGCTCAGACGCAATTCATCCATAACACGAACAATAACCTCTGCCGATGCCGCCTTGTCCGCCACCAGGACTACGGAAGGTTTTGATTGTCTCCTCAGACGGGTCTCCACCTGACCGCGAAGCGAAAATATTCCTATGCGGTTACCGTCCAGATAGATTTCACCCAACGGCCCGATACCGATCAAAAGTGAATCTTCCTCCAGCGTTTCCGACGAACGAGACTGGGGTTTTTCCACGGTCAGACCGGTCTGGGAAACAAAACTCGTCGTTACGATAAAAAATATCAACAGGATAAAAACCATATCGATCAACGGCGCGATAGAAATCTCCGGCTGTCGTGGCGAACGTCTTTTTAACCGTATCGATTGAAACACTTGTACTCCTTACGCCTGTGTTCTAACTTTGCGTATAAGCAACACACAAGAAAAAGTGCGAGGTCGCACCCTGGCTATCGACTATTTTATCTGCCTGTTCTTTCGCACAGTTTCTAATTTGTGAAATACCAACTCCGCCATGGAAGTCGCTTTACGCATCTGAGAGGAGATCCTTTCATGAAAAAGAAGCACCGGAAGTGCCGCCCAAAGCCCCGATTGAGTCGTAAGCAGAGCTTGCCGTATCCCCTCTGCCAGCATACTCGGCTGACTGGTACCGTGTCCCTGGATTACCCTGAATGTGACAAGCATTCCCAGCACCGTCATCAAATGTCTCGATCGCCGCCAGATGTTAATCGCCATCGCCCATGCTATAATTAATACGCCCCCAATCAACCACATAACCGCGCCGCCTTCTGTAAAATATTCTATCAGTAGTTTCATGACTTTTCACTTTGAGTCTTGTCGTCCGGTCTGTCCTCCGCCGGAGATTCTTCATTGAGGAGGTTAAGCAGCGTCGCGGAAAATCGTTCCATATCGGCCATCAGATTTTCCGTGCGGTCTGAAAGATAACTATGGACAAACAGTATGGGAATCGCAATCACCAGACCTGTTGCGGTCGTTATGAGCGCTTCGGATATACCGCCTGCCATCAGACGCGGCTCACCGCTGCCAAAAATTGCGATCGTCTCGAACGTGGAAATCATACCCGTAACTGTACCCAACAGTCCCAACAGAGGCGCCACCCCGGCCAAAAGGGCGATTGTCGACATAAAACGTTCCAATTGCGGCAGTTCGTGCAGAATTTTCTCCTGGACGGCATCGGACATCACCGCCGCTCCGCGTTTTCGCTGTGACAGACAAGCTCGCAATACTCTCGAAATCAATCCGCCGGTTTCGTCCAGTATTTGCTCAGCTTTTCTAAATTCACCCGCGTGACAGGCTGTCAATACGGCCTCGGCCAACTCCTCACCGCCGCGACCCTGACGTATCAGAAAAACGAATCTCTCCAAAATCAATATGACCGCCAGAAACGCCACCACTCCCAGCGGAATCATTACCAATCCGCCCGCGGAAAGCGTTTCCAAAAAGGCTTCTTGCCCGTAATGCCGCTGCGATGCCAGCTTTTGGGTAACGTCCACCGGGAGATAGCATACCCCGCCTCCGGATTGGGCCTTGTTAATCGCTTCGATAATATTATCCCGTGCCCACTTCGGCAAATTCTCATTCCACCGGTAACTCTTTTCACCTTCCGGGCCGGCTACCGCAAACGCTACCCTGGATGAGTTCTGCGATCTGTAAGCGAACAATATCTGGCCGAGACGCAAAATCTCCACAGCCTCTTCATATCCATCCGCGTTGCGAATGGTTTCGTTGAAGATAGCGGTCGAATGGCTTTCCTCCAGGAGCAGCCCAAGCACATCAATAAGTGGATACATATAGTCGAGCGGTTGCTCTGACGTCTTCAACGCAGATTCGAATTCCAGGAACAATCGCTCCTGGCGGTTGCGAAGTTCGGACGGCGGCAGTATCTCGAGAAGGTCTGAAAGTTTTTGACGGGCGTCAGCACCGATAAGATGTATTTCCGTTCTGTCCTTTTGAAAACGTGCTTGTCGCTGGCGTAACTGATCCCGATCTGTGCGAAGCGCATCCATGACTGGTTTTTTTTGGGCAATTGAAAGGCTGCGGTCCACGATCTCGCCAGACAAATTGTGTAATTGCGCGGTTATTTCTTTAAGTTCTTTTTCTTGCGATTCGTCTTCAAGACGAATTCGCTCCCGTTCAGAGGCAAGCTCCAGACGCGCATCCTCCAGGGCGCCTATAAGACGCTCATGACGGGACGACTCCTGGGCATGCAGCACCGTGCCTTTTGCGATAAACCATGCCAGAAAAAGCACAAGCCAGCGTGCAATATTCATTGAAAATATGCTATTTGCCTTAAACATTTTATTTTTTGTCGACTTCCTTTTGTTCGGTTGTTCTGCCTGAAGTAATTTCTACAGGAACGGAAATAAGTCGGGGCCGCTCCCGATGGTCTAGAATTTCGACCGCCGCACGAATCGCCTCCGCCTCCGGTCCGCTCGACGAATGTCTCCAGCACAGCCCATCCTGCCCCGGCAGCCATATTCCTGTTTCACTGCCGTCCTCGGTGAGATACCCCAAAATCTGATGCCCCACCCGGCAGAGCCGTGCATGCCGGAGGCGGTCATCTCCCACAGAAACCTGACCGGTAAAGCTTTCTCCCGAACCGGCAATCCGCATCTCCTCCTGAAAAAAACTCCAACATCCGCCGAGTTTATCAGACAAGTAAGGCGTTTGACGGGAATTTTCATTTTCGACGCTTCCCGTCAATCGTTTCAGTCGTTCTTCTTTTCGGTACGGAATCCCTTGCTCAACCATTTTAGCCGCATTGAAAATCCATTTGTCGATCTTATCGGTCAGTTGCAACTGCGCTGAAACGTTTGCCTGTTCTTCCTGACGCAACTGTTCGACGTCATTTTTCAGCTTGGCCAGTTCCCGATCGATATCCTCTTCACGCTCACGAAGCTCGGTAAGTTGTTTCTCCAGTTTTTGTGAATTGCTGTGTGCTTCCTCGATTTGCCCGGCCCGATTCCGCTGTCTTTCATAATAAGCCGCTCGTTCTTCCCGCAGCTTCCCCAGAACAACTCGCAACTCCTCGGAAAGCACGGACTCTTCCTCGGACTTGCCAATTACGGCCTCTTCACCGCGCGGCGAGGAAGAATCCGTCTCCTGAGCTGCTAAACTGTTGAGCCAAAGAACAAACAACATAAATACTTTTACTGTTATGCCAAACCTGTTTTTCTTCATTAACTGTTCCATTGTTTATGTATAGCGGTTTTAAAGGAAATACACCAGGTACTTGTCCTTAGAGAAGTCATAGTTCCTATAGTAAATGGTTATGAGCCGTTTCACTCCTCAATTGCTGTGGCTATAGCTGGTGTTTCTGATTGTGCCCTAAATCGCAGTTCGTCCATTCCTGGAACTGCTCTTAAAACTTGTGTTCCAATCCGAGCAGCAAATTCAGGCCCACTTCATTACTGCCCGAACCGTGGATGCGGTAATCTTCATCAGTCACATTCTCAATGGCCAATGTGACGGCGGTCTGCCTGGTTATCTGCCAACCACTGTAGAAAGACAACACCGAGTAGCCAGGGGTTCCACCGGAAGGAATCCGCGAAGTGTCCGACCGGTCACTGGTGGAAAGGTCGTCCTGACGCCGGGCTGTCTGTACCAGACCTTCTATCCAAAAATCAATATCGGGATGGTCCCAGCGAAGACCCGCCAGTCCAGTCAAAGGCATAATGCGATCCAATGGCTCATCCGTCAGAATCTGCGCTGAGGTAGGATAGGTCGAAACCTCTCCATCCATCCACGTACATGAGGTGAAAAGTGTAAATTGCGGGTGGAATTTCCAATGAGCATCCATTTCCACGCCGTGAACGTATCCATCACCGATATTGCCCTTGGTTATTTCAAATTCGCCATCTCCATTTACGTTTCCGGTCGGGTACCGCATGATCTGGTTCCTGATATCTGTGTAGAAATAGGTCAACTGCCCGACGACGTTGTCTGTTTTGTATTTACTTCCGACCTCATAGGTCGTGTACTCTTCGGAATCAAGGTTGGTGCTGGGTATCTCGAATTCGTTGCTGCGAGCACTATCAAACCGGGTCAGGTCCGAAAGGTTCGGCGCCCGAAAACCCTGCGATACCCCGGTGAATAGTCTCAATCGGTCGTGATCATCTACATGCCAGAGCAAGCGTGCACTCCCGACAACCGAATCCCAATGATCTTTCACTGTGATTTGATCGCCGGATACCGGGTCGCGAACCTCATCGGCATCTGCCCCAACATAGGTATAACGGCTGCCGAGGATCAAATCCAGTTTTTCATCCCACGAGGAGATAGTATCCTGTATGTAAACTCCCGCCATATCATACGACGCATCATCGGCGATCGGCCCCTGAATAGGGTTCCTCGAAGAGAAACTATCGACAAAGTCATGATACCATTCTGCGCCATAAACCCAGTCACCTACTGGTGAATCACTCTCAAGCTGTGCGGTTAAACCCAGTTGGCCCACATCAAATCCCTGGAACTCCCGGCTGCCATTGCCTTTAATTCGATCGCAAACTTCCTCCTGGCTATGCCATGATACACCGAAGTGGCTGGTGTCGATGAATCCATCCATATTCACCTTGTGAAACTGAAGATAAGCCAGATCTCGTTCCTGGTCTAATTCATGCCGCAGGTCGCTGCCGACCGATAGGTTTTCCCAGTCGGTTCCATAGATGGTTTTATGAGTACGCGGCACATTGTTCTGTCGAGCCTGTTGGAAATATGTGGTTAGCCAGGTATCGGGATCAAAATAGTGTTCCAGTTTTAAATCGAAGTCATACTCTTCATAGCCGGTTCGACGCTGCATACCGACATCCCTGCCGCCTTTAATATCGCCAAAATCTTTTCCCGTTACGCCAACCATGTATCCCAGTTGCCCGTCCTTGCTCTTGGGTAAAACGCCATATCCTTCCAGCCGGCCTACATGTGAATCTTCGCCGGTGGAATGGCGGTAATACATGCGTCCGCCAATGGGACCGTCTGTCAGGTCAAAGGGAGAAGGCGTCCTGACATTGACGGTGCCGCCGATGGCATCCGAGCCGAAAAGTACCGAACTGGGCCCTTTAACAACCTCCATTTGTGAAATCGTGAAAGGATCAATAGTGTTCCAATACTGGTTAGGGCCGGGGCGAAAAGCGGTATTATTGAGCCGAATCCCGTCAACTAGAAACAGATTGTGGAAACTGGTAAATCCACGAATATATGGAGAGCCTTGGCCATAAGCAGTCTTCTGGATCATAATACCCGGTGTGTACTTCAAGGCGTCCGGAACAGTGCGAATCATGCGATCATCGAGGTCTTTGCGGCTGATGACATCAATTGTTGCCGGTTCTTCATGTGGTGATTTGGGAGTACGGCTTGCCGTTACCACCAACTCATCCAATACGATATCCTGCATCTCATCCGGGGATTTCGATGCGGCGTCATCCAGCGTATCTGAATCTATTCGCGCAGAGAGGTCGCCTCCTTTTCCGTCAGGGTCGGCGGCGGCAATTGTAATCCCTGTCAGGCAGACAGTGCATACAGCAAATAATAAAGCCGGCAATCGGTATTTCATCGACTGACATTTCCCATTTAAACGGTTAAAAAGCATATTTTTTCCCATAAGATACCGATAATTCTACAACAATCTACCTGAACTATCAAGAGTTTCCTTTTCTGAGGCAGTTTTCCTGCAAATTCATACGAAAGGCCAGATTTTTAGACCCATCTTTCTCCCAACACCTGATCTTGCACAGACCGTGACCGCCCGCACCTTTATAAATCCAAGTTTTTCAGCAATTCTTATCATTAACCATACCCAATGCCCGCAGGCTTCAATCGATGGATACGTTCAAGTATCTCATGGAATAACGATTTTGATACCATCACATCTGCCATCTGAAAGATCACATATCTTGAATGCCTTATCACTTTGGCGACGATTTTAGTAACCGTTCAGGCCCTTGGGGCCTGATTTTCCAGTTCAGCCAGTCAACACAACCAGCTACAAAACAACAACTTAGAATCAATATAAACTATTCTCACATCGCCGGCAAGGTTTTTTTAAAGCGGAGGGTCGCGAATGTCCGATAACATGGTTGGCAACAAAGTATCCGGCAACTGGTCATCGATCGACGGATCACACAAGGCAACCGTTCTCTGATGGGCAGACAGTGAAATGCCCGTATCTGTACGGTTCTGGACACCTGCCGTAAGCAAAGCCGCTCCGCCTGGGAATTCCTCCAAAATGCCTTGTCCCCCTATTATTTCCAAAGTCCTACTCCATCGCTCCTACCTCAGGCATGATAGGGGCCTGAACGGTTACAAATTGGGTATGTTTCCATCGCCTTGCGTCAAAATCCCAAACTCAAACCCGTTACAAACCGCCTGCCGTCATCTGGATAACCGACCACAGTGGCATATTTCTTATCGCCGATATTATCTACTCTGAAGAAGACATCATTCTGCTTTTCATTGCCGAAGGAATAAGCGATTTTCGCGTTCAACTCATTGAAACCGCCCAGACCCGCAGGCCCATCGGCTCCGTCAAAACGGTCATTCTCATAAGACGAGACATGCTTGGTAAACAGGGCAATCTCAAAATCCCGTAGCAGATAAGAAGCACCGCCGCCCAGAATAAACTCCGGCACCTCTTTATCCTCATACCATTTGCCGTCTTCCTGACGGCGAGTCTGCATCGCGGTGGCATTAAAGAAAAACTGGAGTCCGTTCTCCAGACGCCTCGAACGAATATCCAGCTCAACACCATAATTGTCACAGTCGGTATTTTCATAGACCGTATAGAAATCTCCGTCAGCATCCTGATAATCGGTATTGTCAGGATTTTTCAACTGTCCGCTGATCAAAGCGGCATCGTTCTGCAAGACATAAAAGCCGGTTAACATTGCTTCGCCGAAGTTCTTCCATCTTTTCCCGATACCAAGATCAAATTTGTTACGGGTTTCCCTTCCAGGCCTCTCAAGGTCCTCATTAAGCATACCCGGCTGTGAAGCGATTTGGCCCCACGTATAGTTGCCATGCAAAGAAAACCCTTTTGCCAGCTCGTATGATGTGCCAAACGTTACGGTATGCATTGGATCTTCCCACTCATTTTGTGCATCCACCTTAGTCAATCCGACCTCGCTGCCTTCGATACTGAATCCGCCGAACTTATTAACGTATGTCCGGCTGGCACGATAGCCGAGATTCACATCCAGATCACCGAAATCATGTTCGTCAACCACCACACCCGAATAAGTCCACAAATCACCCGCTCGGCCGACATAGTATCGTTTACCTGTCGGTGATTCCCAGTGATTGAACATACCGCCGAAGCGGATGATGTTTTCTTCCGTAAGTTTCAGGCTTTGAATGACCCTGGTACCGTATTCGTAATCATGTTCCAGCCAGTCGGACGCGGACCAGGCTTTACCAGGCCAGTCCGGAGGACTCTCCTGGCGATGACCGTCAAAACGATGCTGGGCATAGTTCATGGTTATTTCAGTCGATGCCTCGTCACTGGGCTTGTACCGTATCTTGCTGACGAACAGATATGTACGCATAGGATCGAAACTGTCTTTACGTACTTGCAGCGTATCGCTGGCCGGGGGCTCGGCCAACCTCAACTCACGACTGCCGTATATGGCAAAAGCGCTCAGATCGAAGGTAAGTTCCGGTGTAACTTTAAGAGACGTTCGGCCGTACAGATTGGTTATGTTTTCGCCGGCATTCATCTGATCGGGGCCGTCGTAGTGCATCTTGCCCGACCCGAACGCATAAGAAAAATTCTTTCCGGAGTTACCATGAGTAATATACGTCCTCAGCAGATTGTGCGTCCCGAAAATAACATCCAGATTGGTCTCCATTCCCATATAGGTGCGGGGAACAATATTTATCATGCCCGTCATCCCACCGGCACCGAGCAGCATAGCGCTGCTGGAACGGACCACTTCAATTCGGTCTATGTCGGCAGCGTTGAAGTAATAGTTCGTTTCATGGAATTCACGAAACCAAACACCGTCAATAGTATATTCAGGATACGGATACCGCTGGCCGCGAACGGAAAAAAACTGCTTGACCTTACGCCCGCGCGATTCCGTCCATCCGCCCGGTACATACTTCATAGCGTCAATTAAGGAATAAGCATTCAGTTGTTCTATCTCATATTGACCGATGAGGCTGACAGATGTTTCAAGGCCGGGCGATTCAGTGACAGGCCGCTCGATCAGGTCACGAGGCTGCGCAGTGGTAAAGTCCCATTGTTCACTGCCTGTAACCGTAAGGTCCGGCAACGTATATTCCTTAGCCTCGGACGCACTTGAGCTGCCGACCCCATTGCCAGTCTCCCCGGCCGTCAAAATCCCTGCCAACGAAAAGAAAAAAACAATACCAGCGATTAATCCATGAGCAGACCGTACAAACAACAATCCGGCCACCAAGGTCGCTCGGCAAATATGCCTAAAACCTTTCATAAATGCTCCTCATGTCAAAACTTTTTAATCTCGTTTCGCTCTTGTAATCTTCCTTAGCATTGGTATAGTGTTGACTTCAAACTGAACGATTCATTAGAATCGGCCAATTTGAGGTATTACAGTTGCCATGCAGGGAATTATCATACCCTCTGGGATAATTTCCGCAACCTGTTATTTTACAATGGACCAAACTACCGCATATATCGCTTTGGGCAGCAATCGCGGCGACCGTCGCGAAACAATCAACAAGGCCCTGAACATGCTCGGCGAGAGCGGCTCGGATAATATCACCATTGTCAGGGTTTCCACCCTGATCGAAACCGCTCCTCTCGGCGGTCCGGCCGGCCAGGACAACTACCTCAACGCCGTAGCTGAAATCCTGTCGCAAACTTCAGCGGAGCAACTACTCGGCATTATGCAATCAGTCGAAAATCGCCTCGGTAGAACTCGTCCGCAAAAATGGGCATCCCGCACTATCGATCTCGACCTGATCCTGTTCGGTGGGCGGATCATCGACAAGCCACACCTGAAAGTCCCTCATCCGCTGATGCACAAGCGAAGTTTTGTTATGGTTCCCTTAGTCGAAATCGCACCCGACCTGATCCATCCGGTGCTCGGCCAAACCATGCGGGAAATTCTCAATTCCCTCCAAAACCCACGCCGAGATAAAACCAATCAAATATAATAGGTAGGCCCAGAACCTATCTCACAGCAAAACGCCCTTATAAAAATGGTTCCTCATAAGAATCTGTACAGAACACGAGGCTAAGAACTGCTGTAT